>CAYWBD010000288.1:0-2487 GCA_964456315.1 uncultured Thermoflexus sp. | reverse complement strand
GGCGGCGGCCGCGCACGGGCGCCGCGGGTATACCCAACAGCCCTCGCCTAGGCCCCCTCAGGCACACCGGGCGCACCCCGGAGCACCGCGGGCCCACCACCGGTTGCTGGCGCCGCGGGGCGCGCTGACACGGCGGGCGCTGGAGTAAACGGCAACGTCACCCGCACGACTGTCCCGCCGCCCGGACGGGACTCCACGCTGAGCAGGCCGCCCAGCGAGTCTGCGTAGTCATGCATGGTCGTGAAGCCGAGCCCCCCGGCCGGCTGGGCCGCAGGGTCGAACCCCTGACCGTCGTCCTCGATGCTCAGCCGCAGTTGCGGGACGGATCTGTCATAGTCGAACTTCACCCGGGCGCGGCTGGCCCTGGCGTGCCGTGCGACGTTCCCCAGTGCGATCTCAGCGATGCGGTACACGGCCAGGCGCACGTTTTCAGGGACCGCAGACGCGCCCGCCGGCTCTAGCTCGTCTGCCTCAGTACCCAACGCCAGCTCCACCGGGACCAGGCTGGAGTAGAAGCTGCACAACGACCGCAGCCCGGCGGACGCGCTTACCCGCACGATCCCAGGGTGGAGCCGGTGCGACAGCCCCCTGATGTCCTCTTCCCGTATACGGTCCACCTCTGCGGTGATCTTTTCCAGCTCCAGAGCCGAGGCCGCGGCAGACTCCGGGAGCCGGTTGCGGAGGTCCGAGAGCCTCACCCAGACGGCATAGAGCCTGGTCTGCACGGAGCCGTGAAGCTCCTCAGCGATGCCGCGCCGTGTCGTGTCGGCGGCGACAAGCATGCGCCTGCGCGACTCCAGCACGTCCGCGTTGCGCTCCGCAAGGGTGTTGTTGGCGACGTGGAGCCGACGCCGGGAGCGCTCGGCCACCCAGAACACCACCCACATGACAGCGAACAGCCCGACAGCGAACGTGCCTGCGGTCCACCACACGGCCAGCTGCGCGTCCGCGATGTCCCCAGTAACGTCCGTGCTCAGTGCGGCGACCATGATGACGTTGCCAGAGGCGTCTGGCACGGCCGGGTCGTCTGTGATCGGGGCATACGTTGTCAGGACGCGCTCGGGCCCGGCCGCCGCGCCAGCCTGTGCCCCGGCCTCTCCAAGGACGGCGCGTGAGCCGCCTGCCCTGGCCTGCGCCATGGCGGCCAGCCCCGCCTCGCCCACGCTGACCGGGCCGGGAGTAGAGCTGAAGACGCGCTCTCCCTGGGTCGAGTAGATGTCCAGTCGCATGGCGTCCACGCCATACATGGCGCGCCTTGCGGCAGTACCGAAGTCGGCCGTGCCCGCCACAGCCCTCGCACGGTCTTTCACCCCCGGCGCGTCCAACTGCAGGCCGGATTCGTGAAGCGACCGGTTGAGCGCCGCCACGGCGCGCACCTGCGCCCTGCCGACAACGCTGGCGACCTGCCGTCTCGCCATGCCGTCGCCGACGACGACTATCGCCAGGCACACGAACAGCGTGAGCATCAGGCCCGCGACCAGCGGGTGCTGCATGAGCCAGAGCGCGCCGCCCTCGGCACGGGCCGGACCGTTGTCGCGGGCACGCGGGTGGCTTGCCCGGCTGTCAGTAGCGGCGCCCGAGTGGCTGACCAGATGTTCGCCATCGGAGCCCGTCTGGCTCGCCCGGCTGTCAGGCGCAGCGCCCGAATGGCTGACCGGATGGTCGCCATCAGAGCCCGGCGGGTTTTCCGGGTGATCGCCATCCTGGCGCGACAGGCTGACCGGGTTCGTGCCGCCAAAGCGCGGCTGGCCAAAAAGTGCTGTCAAGTACACACACCCCCGGCACGGAGTCTAGGCAGTTCCACGGCCCGGCCCCATGCGGCCCGCCCGCCGGACGGCCCGAGGCACCCCCCAGCCGCGCCATGCGGGTTTGTACGCGCGGCGCCGACGGGAACGGTGGCCGCTTTGGGAGACGCGGCGCACCCTTTGCCCTTCGACCCATTCGTCAGGCTCAGGGCAGGCAGGCTCAGGGCGAACGGCTGCGGGTAGAATCTGCCGTCAGCCCCCGTCGCCATCCGTCGCCTCACCCAACATCAGGAGCACCCCATGCCCAGCCGCCCCATCGTGGTGATCCCTTCTGACGACCCGGCACAGTGCCAGGGCTCTCCCCGCCTCGACGCCCTCAAGAAGCGCGCCGAGGTCCGCCTGTTCACCGACCGCGTCGCCAGCGTCGAGGAGCTGCTCAAGCGCGCCGCCGGCGCCACTGCGGTCATCAACTCCCGCAGCTACGTACGCTGGCCCGAGGAGGTCCTCGCCCGGCTCCCGGACCTGAAGTTCATCGCGGTCTGCGGCATCGGCACGGACGCCATAGACAAAGTCGCCGCACGCAAGCGGGGCATCCTGGTCTCCAACCTGCCTGGCCGGACCGCGCCGGTCGTCGCCGAGCACGCCTTCGGGCTGATGTTCGCCGTAGCAAAGCGTGCTGCCTGGCATACCGAGCAGCTCCGTGCCGGCAACTGGGCCAAGAAAGACATGGTCCAGCTACAGG
>CAYWBD010000287.1:0-1992 GCA_964456315.1 uncultured Thermoflexus sp. | reverse complement strand
GAGCGCCCCATCAGGGACAGCGTTACGATGACGGCCCGAGGCTTTGTAAAAAGGGTCAGCGGCAATCATGCCCAGGGTCGTTCTGCTAGAGGGACAAGACACGCGCCGGAGCCGCCTGTTCATGCAGATGGCCCGGCCGTCGTTTGACCTGGACGTGCTGCCGGCCGAAGGACCGGCGGCACGCGCACACAGGGCCCTTCCCGGGTACGACGTGGTCGTGGTGGGCGTCGGCGCCCACATACCGCCGCTCGCCGGTGACCACCATACTCGTGCCGTGCAGCTGCTCGAGTGCTCCAACGTCTCGCTCGACGCCGCCGCGGCGCGGGCCGCCGGGGTCGCAGTCGCAGACGTCGCAGAAGCCCTCGCGCCCACCGTGGCGGCGTACGCCGTCGCGCTCATTCTGGCCGGACTGCAGCGACCATTCGTCGGCGGACAGCGCAGCCGGTCAGATGTCGTTCGACACGCCGGGCAGGCTCAGGCGGCTGAACTGCTCCGTGGAAAAACGGTCGGGATAGTTGGTCTGGGGAGGGTAGGGGAGCAGCTGGCGCGCATTGTGGCCCCGCTGGGAGCCCGGGTGTTGTTCTCAGACCTCCGGACCGCCCCGAGCGGCCTCGCCGGTGAGCTTGGCCTCCGCAGGGTGACCCTGGACCGGCTCCTGACTCTTGCCGACGTCGTTTCCCTTCACGTCTCGCCTGGTCCGACCGCCAGCCCCCTGCTCCGCCGGCGCGAGCTAGCCCTTATGTCCGCAACTTCCCTGCTGGTGAGCACTTCCGACAGCCGGGTGCTCGATATCCCGGCCCTGCTGAGCACCCTTGCGGCCGGCGTTCCAGGGTGCGCCGCACTGGACATCCAGGACGGCGCGCCCGACCGCACAGGCGCACCGGCTGCGAATATGGCGCGCACTCAAAACCTGCTGGTCACCGACGCGGCGGCATCTGATACACCGGCAGCCGACGAGCTGGCGGCCCGTTTCGCCGTCAGCAACGTCGTGCGGGCGCTTGACGGACAGGCCCTCGAGAGCGTGCATGAAACGGTCGGTCCCCCGGCTAACGGCGACCCTGCCTTCTGGTCCTCGTACATGTATCCTCGTCGCCGGCAAGAAGGCCCGGCCCCGCGCCGCTGATCCAGCGGACTGTGGCGTCCCACGAGGTGCATGCCCATGTGTGTCCCGTACGATTCCCGGCCGCCGGTCCCTTCGATCTCCGGCGCGGCTGTCGCCACCAGGGACGTCACGTTGACGTCCGCGGACGGCACCAAGTTCGCGGCGTACTACGCGGGCGGCGGACGGCCTGGCAGCCCGGCGGTCGTGGTCATGCCGGATGTGCGCGGGCTGTTCCCGTTTTATGAGGAGCTGGCCGTCCGCTTTGCCGAGCGCGGGTATGACGCTGTCGCCTACGACTACTTCGGGCGCACCGCGGGCGTCGCCAAGCGAGGCGCAGACTTTCCCTACCAAGAGCACGTCCCGAAGACGAAGGGCGCTGAGATCGTGGCCGACGTCGCAGCCGCGGTGGCCTACCTGCGGCAGGGCGCCGGAAACGCAAAGCGGCCTGTGTTCACGATGGGCTTCTGCTTCGGCGGCTCCCAGTCCTGGCTTCAGGCGGCTGGCGGACACGGCCTCGCCGGCGTCGTGGGGTTCTACGGGAACCCTACGAGACCTGGCAGAGACGGCTCAGCCCCGGTTATCGACCGCGTCCGGGAGTTCAAGTGCCCGGTGTTGGGGCTGATGGGTGGCGCCGACCAGGGGATCCCGGCGGAAGAGGTCGCGAAGTTCGAGGCAGCGTTGACGGGCGCAGCTGTCAAGCACGAGCTTCACACCTACCCCGGCGCGCCGCACTCCTTCTTTGACCGGCGTTACGAGGAGTTCGCCAAGGACTCGGCTGACGCCTGGGACAGGGTGCTCAGGTTCATCGCGACCAACTCCCGTTAGCGGCCCGTCTCCGACGCGGAGCTCCTAATTGACCCCTCACCCTGACCCTCTCCCGCAAGGGGAGA
>CAYWBD010000286.1:0-3491 GCA_964456315.1 uncultured Thermoflexus sp. | reverse complement strand
CCGCAGACGGCGGCGCGCTGGCGTCGGAGTCGCTGGCCAGGGTCGACTGGACCGTGGGCCAGAACGGGATGGACCCGGTGGCGGGCCCGTTCTTCGTAGACCTCTACCTCGACGGCGTGCCGGTCAACCGGTGGAACGGCTCGGCGTTCCCGCTGTCGTCCTACCTGTTCACGTCAGACTGGACAAAGCTGCTGGACGAGTTTGACATCGCGCCCGGCCCCCACGAGGTGAAGCTGGTCATTGACCCGACGGGCCTGGTGCCTGAGGCTAATGAGGCCGACAACTCTGCGACAGTCACGTTCCAGTGGGCCGGGACTGCGGTCGTGCCGGTAGCCTCGGCAAGGCTGCCCAACCTGCGTCCGGGCGCGCCAGCCGCCAAGTCCGCGGCGCTGGTCGTTGCGCCCGAGGCCGACGCCACGGAATCTGGGCGGCTCTCTGTTGACGCGCAAACGTACGTCGCGCTGGGCGCCGAGAACGCCGGGCTGTCTTCGGTCCGGGGCCTCGTGCTGGCGGACCTCTATGTCGACGGCGTGTACATGGACCGCTTCCGGTGGGACGGCCTTGCGGCGGACGCCATCGGCAAGGGAGTCTGGTCAGCGATGGCCCAGACATACCGGCCGGCCCCGGGCCCGCACACGCTGCGCCTTGTCCTCGACCCGACCGGGCTCGTGACGGAGTCAGTCGAGTCCGACAACGTCTACGAGACGACTCTCGTCTGGGGCACCGGCACGCCAGCCCCCGCGCCTCCCCCGGCGCAGGCCATAGCCTGGCAACCTGCGAGTGAACCCCGCAAGGCTGCAGCCGATTTTGGCGCGCACGTCTCCTGGGGCTGGGACGCCGCAATCACTGCCAACGCCGACGGGACCGGGGCGACAGCCGGGCGCGACGGGCCGGTCAGCTCAGGCGCGGCGGCATACATCTCGTACGCGCTGTGGAACGGGAGCCCAGTGCCGGCCCGTGTCCCGTTCCGGGTGGCGCTCTACATCGACGGCGTCTTCATCGATGAGCAGCGCTTCGCTGGGTCGGCGGCTGACTCAGGCGGGGTTTGGAAGTACACCCTGAAAGTCGACGCCGGCCGGGTCGCACCCGGTCCCCACACGGTGCAGGTGTTCCTGGACTCAAACCGGGACGTCGCCGAGGCGGTCGAGGCGAACAACCTGGTCGAGCGGGCAATCACCTGGGGGTCAGCTACGCCCCCCGCTGCCGCGCCGCCCACTTCGTACACCGACTCCGCGCTCCGCGGGCTCCTCGCGCCGGCGACAGCGGGCATGATGCTGGAGACCGCGCACATGTCGGGCGTGAAGGCGGGCGCAGTGGACTGGACGGGCCAGGTCCTGGACGGGGCAGACGCCGCCTATTACCTGTTGACCGGGCGCAGCACGAAAGACGAGCGGCTCATCGTCCACCTCCTGACCAGGCCGGAATTCGAGGGCGCACGCTATGCCGCCTGTATGACAGGCAGCGACGCCCTCCCGCAGGCGGAGTACGACGCCCGCCGCCAGAAGTGCTCAGCCGCCGCTCCGGCGGAGACGGGGTTCAAGTCACGGGCTGGCGGGAAGGTGCACCTGTTTGTGGACACGGCGCACCGGCCTGCGCATGTCCTGTCGACACTGCTTCACGAGCTGGGCCACGCCTACCAGGACTTCAAGAACCCGGCCCAGACCGAGGCGACTGCGAACTGGGCCCTCGATGCCCTGCATGAGGCTGAGGCGCAGACGTTCGAGTCGGCAGCGTGGCGGCGGGTTGCTGAGTTCACCGGTGTGAGGCTGTTGAGCTACCCAGACTTCGCGGGCATGCGGAAGACGGTGGAGGACGCGCTGGCAGGGCGCGTTTCCGGGTGGTCTGCCAGCGAGGAGCACGACACCGGGTACGTCCTCATGTGGCTGACAGCCCTCGCGGACTCAGCGGGGCCGGGCGCGTCCGGCGCGGTACTGGGCGGCAGCCAGCTGACCTCGGCGCAGGCGATGGCGATCTTCAACTACTTCGTCGCGATGGCGCCGGGGACGGCAGGGACCTGGGTGTCGAACATGCTGGCGACCCGTCAGGCGCTGGTCGCCACATACCGGACCGCCGCCCTGCAGCGCCTGGTGACAGCGCTGCCGCTGGGCGACGAAGGGCACCCGGACCTGCTCGAGAGCGCATTAGTCGCGCCTTAGTCCCACGGTAACCTGATGCGAGCGCCGCCATCCGTCGGCCCCTCCTACCTGGACCCCGGGCGCGGAGCTGCCCGACGGCCATCGCACTGGCGGCACATTGTGTCCAAAAACCCACCGTCGCCTGACCGCACCGAGCCTGGCCCAACCGCGCACGGCGGACGCGGTGCAATGGCGGCCGCGCTTTCGCGCCCTGAGGCCTACGCGCACCGGCCCGACAGCGTCGAACGGGTCGAGACGCACGTCTCAGACGTGTTTCTGGCGGGCCAGTACGTTTACAAGGTCAAGAAGCCTGTCAGCCTGGGGTTCTGCGACTTCTCGACCCTGGAGCTGCGTCGCCACTTCACGGACCGGGAGCTGGATCTGAACCGTCGGCTCAGCCCGGACATCTACCTGGGTGTGGAAGAGGTGCGTTGGGACGAGCAGGGCGGCTTCACGGTCACCGAGGGCGCAGTCCCCGCTGGGAGAGCAGGCGGCATGGGTCCGTCTGGCGGCACGGGTTCAGGCCGAGAGCAGGCGAGACCATCCGGTGACACCCCGGTTGCAGGGCGGGCCATCGAGTACGCCCTGAAGATGCGGCGGCTCCCGGCCGAGTGCGCCCTGGACGCCCTCGTGGCATCTGGGCGCGCCGGGCAATCAGAGCTCCTTGAGGTCGTCACCCGCATCGCCCAGTTCCACCGGGTGGCCACGTCGGCGCCGCCGGGCTCGGAGTTCGGCTCGCCCGGTACTGTGCGGGACATCGTGCTGTCGAACCTGGACCGGGCTGAGGAGCATGCCGCCAGGTACGTCCCCGCCGGACTGCTCAAGGACCTCCGGGCATTCTCCGAGGGATTCCTGGACGTGCGTGCGGGCCTGTTCGAGACCCGCTGGCGCTCAGGCCGCATCAGGGACTGCCACGGCGACCTGCATGCCGCAAACGTCTTCATCGAGGGGCTCGGGACCGCGCCGCGCCGCGCCGGGCTGGCCGGGCTGCTCCGGCCGACGGCCCGCGCCCAGTTCATCGACTGCATCGAGTTCAGCGACCGCCTGCGCATCATCGACCCTGCGGCGGACGTGGCGTTCATGGCGATGGACCTGGAGCGGCTCGGACGGCGCGACCTGGCGGACTATTTCATCGCGGAGTGGGTGCGACAGACCGGCGACACCGGCGCGCGGCCTCTCCTAGGCTTCTACTCAGCGTACCGGGCGACGGTGCGGTGCATGGCAAGCGGCTTGCAGAAACAGGCCGGGCCTGCCCGCGCCTACGGGCTGCTGGCGCGGCGTATCGCGGCGCGGGAACGTCCCCGGCTGCTCATCATCATGGCCGGCACGACCGGGAGCGGGAAGTCCACTGTCGCG
>CAYWBD010000285.1:0-4385 GCA_964456315.1 uncultured Thermoflexus sp. | reverse complement strand
CCGGGCATCATCATCGGCCGGGGCGGGCAGCGCGTGGATGAGATGCGCGCCGAGCTCGAGAAGCTGACCGGGAAAAGGGCGCGGCTGAACATCCAGGAGGTCCGCCAGCCAGAACTAAACGCCGCCCTGGTGGCCCGCAGCGTCGCCGAGCAGATAGAGCGCCGCGTCGCCTACCGGAGGGCGATGCGCCTGTCCATCCAGCGGACAATGCAGTCAGGGGCTCTGGGGATCAAGATCCTCTGCTCCGGCCGCCTCGCCGGGGCCGAGATCGCACGCAGGGACAAGCAGATGGAAGGGCGGATCCCGCTGCACACGCTGCGCGCCGAGATCGACTACGCACACTCCGAGGCCAACACCACCTTCGGGAAGATCGGCGTGAAGTGCTGGATCTACCGCGGCGACATCCTGCCGACGGCTGCGAACCTGCGTGCCAGGTCCGTCGCCCGGCTTTCTACAGCACCTCCTGCCCCGGTCTCCAACCCGGCGACAGCCGGCGCGGCGCCAGGCGCCTGACGGCAGAGGACCAGCATGCTTCAACCTTCGAGGACAAAGTTCAGGAAAGACCGCCGCGGGCGGATGGGCGGCCTGCGCACGGCGGGCAGCAAGCTCGCGCACGGCGATATCGGGCTCAAGGCGGAGTCTGCGGGCTGGCTGACTCAGCGCCAGATCGAGGCCGCCCGGCGCGCCATTACCGGGTCGGTCAAACGTGGCGGCCAGATCTGGATACGGGTGTTCCCCGACAAGCCCGTGTCCTCCCGCCCGGCCGAGACACGCATGGGTGGCGGCAAGGGCGCGGTCGACCACTGGGTGGCCGTAGTCAGGCGGGGCCGCATACTGTTTGAGCTCGCTGATGTCCCAGAAGACGCGGCCAGGGTAGCGCTGAAGCTGGCTTCCGACAAGCTCCCGTTCCGGACAAAGATCGTCAGCCGTGCTGACTTACTCAAGTAGAGGGCTCGAATGCGGACCACCGATATCAGGGAACTAGAGGCAGCCCGCCTGCACAAAGAGCTGGTAGACCAGGAGCGCGCGCTCCTGAACCTGCGCTTCCGCAAGGCGACGCTGCAACTGCCAGACTCCAATGAAATCAGGAAGACGAGGATCACCATCTCCCGCATCAAAACGGTCCTCAGGGAGCGGGAGATCGTGGGAGCTTTGAAGAAGCAGGCCGATGGATAACCCAGAAGGCACTCTAAAACAGCAGCGGACCGGGACGGTCCTGAGCGACCGCAACAAGCAGACCCTCGTGGTCGGCGTGAAGTGGTCGCGGCAGCACCCTATCTACCGGAAGCAGATGCGCCGCCTGACCAAGTACGTCGCCCACGACGAGAAGGGCGAGGCCAAGCGCGGCGACACCGTGCTCATCGAAGCCACGCGCCCGCTTTCTGCGACCAAGCGGTGGCGGCTGGTCAAGGTCCTGGCCAAGGGCGCGCTCGCGGACGTTAGCCCGGATGAAGCGGCCGCGACGCCGGTCGTCGGCCTTGGCGCAGTCCCAGGCGCAGTCCCGACCGGGCCGCAAGCTGAAGGCACAAGATGATCTCCCGTCAGACAAGGCTGGTCGTCGCTGACAACTCCGGCGCGCGCGAAGTGATGTGCGTCAACATGGAGGGCGGCAGCCGGCGCAAGTTCGCCACCATCGGCGACATCATCACCTGCGCGGTAAAAGACGCCACGCCGGGCGGGACCGTGAAGATGCACTCGGTGGTCAAGGCGGTAATCGTGCGCACGGCCAAGGAGCACAGGCGGGTGGACGGCTCCTACATCAGGTTTGACGACAACGCCTGTGTCGTCATTGGCGATGACAAGAACCCGGTCGGCACGCGTATATTCGGGCCCGTCGCCAGGGAGCTGCGAGAGCGCGACTACATGCGCATCGTGTCTCTGGCGCCGGAAGTGCTTTAGTACCAAGGAATAGGAAATGGCTCAGCGGATAAAGAAAGACGACACCGTCCTCGTCATCTCAGGACGGGACAAGGGCAAGCGCGGCAAAGTCGTGCGGGTTGACCCCGATGCGGGCCGGCTGGTGGTCGAAGGCGTCAATATGATCACGCGACACAAGCGGCAGCGCCCGGGCGTCGCGCAGGCAGGCCGCCTGCAGCAAGAAGGCCTGATCTACATGGCTAAGGTTATGCTCGTGGACCCGGAGACTGCCAAGCCGGGCCGGGTTGGCTGGAAATTCCTGGATGATGGCACGAAGGTGCGGACGGTAAAGAATGGCAAACGCGCCTGAAAAAGAACCCGGCCAGACTGCCGGGAAGTCACCGAAGCCGCCTCGCCCGCCCAGGGGAGAACGTCCCGCGGGTGGCGACGCGAAGGGGCCAAAGGCCCCGGTCGCGAAGCCTGAAGCCGCCGCGCCGGCCGACGCCAAGGAGGGCCGCCCCGCTGCGGCGCCTGGCGAACGCGCCGCACGGCCGCCTCGCCCTCAGGACGGCCAGGCACCGCGCCCGGCCGGGGTGTCAAGGCGCGAGGCCCGCGCTGCCGGGGCTGCGAAGGGCGCCGCAGGCAAGCCCGCCCGTCTCAAAGGCACCCCGAGGCTCCAGGAGCGCTACCGGAGAGAGGTCGTCCCGGTACTGACACGCGAGTTCGGCTACAAGAATGTCATGCAGGTGCCGCAGCTGACACGGATCTCGGTCAACATCAGCATGGGCGCAAATGCCAAGACCAACGCACCTGCTGGCATGATGGACGCCGCCGTTGGCGACCTGTCACAGATCACAGGGCAGAAGCCTCTTGTGACAAAGGCGCGCATGTCGATCGCGAACTTCAACCTCCGGGAAGGCCACCCCATCGGCGTGATGGTGACGCTCCGTGGCGACCGGATGTGGCAGTTCTTCGACCGCCTCGTGAGCATCGCTCTGCCGCGCGTCCGGGACTTCCGGGGCGTGTCCCGCAACGCCTTCGACGGACGCGGCAACTACGCCCTGGGGCTGCGGGAGCAGGTGGTGTTCCCGGAGATCGACTACAACAAGATCGACCGCATGCGAGGCATGCAGATCAACATGATCACGTCCGCCCGGACCGATGAGGAAGGCCGCAGGCTGCTGGAGCTGCTCGGCGTCCCGTTCGTCAAGCCGGAACAGGCGGCGCGGGGTGCAGCCGCGGACTAGGAGCCACGGTCGGCCAGCCATGTCGGCGCGGACCGGCCGGTCGACTATTTGCAGGGACTGACACAATAGGCAGGGACTGGCTGCGCGGCCTCAACAGTGAGAGAGCCGCCGCAGCCAAGCAGGGAGCCCGGATTGGCCAAGCAGTGCAAGATCGAAAAGTGGAAGCGGACGCCAAAGTACAAGGTGCAGTTCCATAACCGCTGCAACCGCTGCGGTCGGCCGCGCGCCTATGTGCGCTTCGCAGGCATCTGCAGGATCTGCTTCCGGCAGCTTGCGCTGCGTGGAGAACTGCCGGGCATCCGGAAGGCGAGTATCTAACAGGCTGGGCCAGACGCCTCGCGCTGATGGCCCCTAAGGTGGACGAACGTTGCCAGTAACCGATCCCATAGCTGACATGCTGACCCGCATGCGTAATGCCGTGCAGCTGCACCACGAGTCAGTGACGATGCCGTCCTCCAAGACAAGGACGGAGCTCCTCAAGCTGCTCAAGGATGAGGGGTTCATCACCGACTTTGAGTCTGTCACCGCGGACGAACGGCCGGCGCTGAAAGTCAAGCTGCGCTACTACGCTGACAAGGAACCCGCCCTCCACGGGCTCAAGCGCGTGAGCAAGCCGGGGCTGCGCGTGTACGTAGGGCGTGATGAGATCCCGCGCTATTTCGGCGGGATCGGGGTGCCGTTCATGTCCACGTCCAAGGGAATGATGACCGGAGGCCGCGCCCGCAAAGAAGGCACCGGCGGTGAGCTGCTCTTTTACTGCTGGTAGGCAGGCTGAGGAACCCCGAACATGTCCCGGATAGGAAAAGTCCCAATAACCGTGCCCGCAGGCGTGACCGTGACCGTCAATGGCACTGCGGTCGGAGTCAAGGGCAAGCTGGGCGAACTCAAGAGGACCGTCGTGCCGACGGTCAAGGTTGAGGTTGCCGGCGGCAAAGTGACAGTCAGCCGGTCCTCCGATGAGCCACGCGCCCGCGCCATGCACGGCCTCACGCGTACGCTGATCGCAAACATGGTCACCGGCGTGTCTGCAGGTTTCAACATCAACCTGGACCTGGTCGGGACCGGGTACCGCGTGGAGCAGAAGGGCAAGAGCGTTTCGCTCCAGCTCGGCTTCTCCCACCCGGTCATCGTGGACCCATTGGGAACGAACACTCTGAAGGCCGAGAGCCAGACACGCCTGGTAGTCGGCGGGCCGGACAAAGAATCGGTCGGCGAGCAGGCGGCTCGGGTCCGCAAGCTCAAGAAGCCGAACGTCTACACCGGCAAGGGCATCAAGTACGA
>CAYWBD010000284.1:0-2915 GCA_964456315.1 uncultured Thermoflexus sp. | reverse complement strand
TAAGCAGATGGGTGAAGCAAGAGGCCGCCGTTAGCCGCGGCGGCCTCAGCCAAAGTTGGCGGGTGGCGGTACTACCTGGCGGCCGCGGCCTTTTTCTTCATGACGCCGTGCTTCTCGAACAGCCGGGCCAGCAGGGCTATGCCCTCGCGGTTTTTCTCCGGGCTCTCGAACGCGAAGCAGAGGCGCGCGAAGTTGTCGCCGTTGTTGTTCGGTGCGAAATTCGCCCCGGCGATGAAGCCGACACCCTCGTCCATGCAGACTTGCTGGACTTTCGTGAGGTCCGTGCCCCTCGGCATCGTCAGCCAGCAGTAGCAGCCGCCCTGTGGCTTCGACCAGGTGGCGCCGGTGCCAGCGAAGTTCGCGCCGAGCGCGCCGACCATGGCGTCGCGCTTAGACCTGAGCATGGGCTGGAACGTGTCCTTGTGGCCCTGCATGTGGGCCCGCAGGTACCCTTCGACCGCGTACATGGTGAACTGGCTGGGGCCGCCGCCAGACCGGAAGCTGATCGCACGCCGCATGACGTCGTCGGGGGCAGTGAAATAGCCCAGGCGTAGGCCGGGCGAGATGATCTTTGAGAACGATGCGACATGCAGGACGATACCGCTGTCGTCCATCGTGCGGAACGCGGGCTGCGTCTTGCCCTCGAACCGCAGGTCGACGTAGCAGTCGTCCTCCAGGATGGGCATGCCGTACTTGTGGGCGATGGCGAGGATGGCCCTGCGGCGCGCCTCGGGGATAGTCGAGCCGGTCGGGTTCTGGTGCTCTGGGATGGTGTAGAGGTACTTGGGCGCCTTGCCCTCAGCCGTCAGCTTCTTGACCAGCGCTTCCAGCGCTTCCGGGATGATGCCCTGCTCGTCGAGTGGCGTGCCGACGACGTTTGCGCCGTACTTGCGGAGCTGCGCCAGGGTGCCGGTGTAGACGTACTCTTCGGTGATCACCGTGTCGCCCGGGTTCGTGATGGCCTGGATGATGAGGGCGTTGGCCTCGCTTGAGCCCGACGTGATCATGACCTGGTCGGCCTTCACCTTGAAGCCGCGGTCGTTCCAGAGCTTGTCGGCGACGAGCTCGCGCAGCTCGGGCAGACCCTGGGTCGTGGGGTAGTAGGCGAGCTGCCGAGCCATCTCGTCGCCGTTTTTGTCTATGGCCACCCGCAGCGCTTCGCTCAGGCCATCGAGCGGGAGCGTCTCCGGCGCAGGATAGGCAACTGCGAAGTCGTATTTGGCGTGCTGGACGACCCGTATTGGCGTGTCTACGGAGCTCTTGGACCACATGGCGTCATAGTTGAACGACTTCGGCATCTTTGGCTCCTGGTGCTTGTGACGCTTCCAGCCCGGAAGCAGTGGCCCCGATGGGCTCTGGCTGAGAGTGGAGTGTCCGGGCGCGACACCCGGTCTGCGCGGTAGACACAGTCAAACCGGCCCAGTGTATTCCGTCCCGCCACGAGTGCCAAACGTTTCCGGGGCTCAGCGGGGCACGGGTGCTAAACTCCGCCGGTCCTGCGTCCTGGTCAAGAGGCCGCGAAAGGGGCAAGCATGATCCGGGGTCTCCGATTCCAAGGCAGCCGAAAATCCGAGGTCGCAGACTTTCCGGACGACCGGCCCGGCAGCGGCGAGGTCGTGGTCAAGATGCGCTCGTCCGGGCTGTGCGGGAGCGACCTGCACCGCTACCGTGCTGACCCGGCCAAACAGCCCCCGCTCAAGACCCGGCCCGGCCACGAGCCCTGTGGCGTTGTGGTGGAACTTGGCGCCGGCGTCACGAAAGTCAAGCCGGGCGACCGCGTCATGCAGCACCACTATCTGGGCTGCATGGAGTGCAAGTACTGCACCACCGGCTGGACCCAGCTTTGTCCGGTGCAGGCGAAGCGACGCTACTACGGCGGCTCTGACCACGGCGGGCACGGGCAGACGATGGTCGCCCACGAGAGCACTTGTATTCGCATGCCGGAAGAGGTCAGCTTCGACGCGGGCGCGTACCTGGCATGTGGGGCAAGCACGGCGTTCCAGGCCCTCAAGAAGCTGGACGTTTCGGGCAGGGACGTGCTGGCGGTCTTCGGGCAAGGTCCTGTCGGCCTGGCTGCGACGATGCTCGGGACGGCGATGGGCGCCCGGGTGATCGCAGTGGACGTCTCAAAGGAGCGCCTCAAGCTGGCGCAAATGGCCGGCGCCTGGAAGTGGATCGACAATACGGACGGGTCAGCGGTGGCCCAGATAAAGGAGCTGACCCACGGCGAAGGCGCAGACGCCGCGCTGGAGGCTGCCGGCTTGCCGGTGACGCGCGTGGCAACGGTCGAAGCGACGAAAGTGTTCGGACGGGCATGCCTGGTCGGCGAGGGCGGCACGGTAACTTACGAGCCGACGCCACACATCATCCACCGGCACCTGACGCTGCTGGGGTCGTGGACTTTCAGCACCTTTGGCATGGCCGAGGCGGCCCAG
Source organism: uncultured Thermoflexus sp. (assembly GCA_964456315.1). Lineage (GTDB taxonomy): Bacteria > Chloroflexota > Dehalococcoidia > Lucifugimonadales > Lucifugimonadaceae > SHXW01. The sequence goes on along the minus strand of CAYWBD010000284.1, from coordinate 480 downwards.
TTCGTCGCCGACCGGCAGGTGCCGCTAGACAAACTGGTGACGCACCGGGTCGGGATAGAGCAGCTACCGGGGGCCTACACGGAGTTCGACCAGGGGCAGACCGGCAAGATGGTGGTGTCGTTTCCCGCCTGAGTCGCCGGCCGTTCTGGCGTCGCTTTCCACCAATCTGGCGGTAACTTATTACGAGACACTGATGGCAGCGGGGTCGCCGGTACTTATACACACGCAACATTATTCACTATTCGGCGGATAGGCCCTGGAGTCGACTGTTTTCGGACAGGGGACTTCTCAACAGTTTCCACAGCGACTATAATGAAATTTGGCTCTGCGGCAGTCGCGCCCAGTTTCCCTGCTGTGGCTATCGAATGACAGAACCGCTTGAGCCGAGGGTACGCGCTGAAGCGTCCGGCCAAAATGCTGGCTCGCGGCGCTCCGTCTTTCGGACGTGAATGTTACCGGTCAGGCGCCCTGGGGCTTCCG
>CAYWBD010000283.1:0-18494 GCA_964456315.1 uncultured Thermoflexus sp. | reverse complement strand
GGCCCGGGGTGGGAGTGGCTGTTGGTGTCGGCGTCGCGGTGGGTGTTGGCGTGGGCGTCGGCGAGCCGGGTGCCGGAGTGGGGCTCGGGCCAGCCGCAGGCGTCGCAGACGGCAAACCGGAGGGAGCGGAGGCTGGCGCACTGCGGTCAATGACAATGACGCGCACGGGCGAGAACGCGGTCCACTTGCCATCAGCTCCCAGCCCCCTGAACCTCCAGTAATAGGCCCCGTCGTTCATTGGCTGACTGGCGGGCACGGCGTACTTGGCCGTGGTCACGACCACCGGGAACCCCGGCGCCATGGGCGAGGCGAACCCGGCATCTCTGTCCACCTGGAGCTCGTACATGGTTCCGCGGGGGCCGATTAGGAACTCCCAGGTGAATATGGGCGTGTTGCTGTCGCTGTAGAAGTAGTCGAACGGGCCAGTCGTCCCGGCCGGCACTGGCGTGGACGGCGCGGGCAGCCTTGTTGGCGTCGCGACGGCGCCGGGGGTTGGCGAAGGCCGACCGCTAGCGACTGCCGTGGCTGTAGGGGCCGGGCCTGGTGTGAACCCTGGTTCAGGGACCGCCGTCAGGATCCCGGCCTGCGTGGGCCGTCGGGTGGGGACGGGCGTCGTTGACGAACCCGGCTCCTGGGTGGCCGGGGGCTCGGCAGTCGAAACCGGTGACGGCGACGGGCTTGCGGCGGGGACAGGCTCGGCCGAGGCTACTGGCGCCGGAGTGGCCGCCGGCTCAGTCGTGACAGCAGTTGCCGGCACAAGCGCGGGTAGCGTGGGTGTGGGCGTGGACTCATTCACCGGCGCCACCGTTGGACTGGCAGAGACAGGCTGCGGGCTCCCAGTACTTCGGGAGCCCGCAACGATCGCCAGGACTGTTATCGCCGCACCCATCACGGGCACCAGCAGCCACCAGAACTGGCTCTTGATCTCGCCGCGTTGGGCGGCGCTGTGCTTATCACGTTTCATTCGCTAGTTGTTGGTGGTCTGTTCGGAGACGAAGTCCAGGGTCGCAGTCGTCGTCGCGCTCTGTAGCGTGTTGCCCGCAGTCGTCGGCAGCACGACTGACATGCAGAGGACTTCGCTGCCCGCCGCGGCCAGCGTGCGGTCGCCGGCCTGGCTGCCCGTGGCGGCGTCACCGACGGTGTTGGTCGCAGTGGCCGGGAAGTTCAGCCCTTCATAGAGCTGGGTGTCGTCGGCATGGGCCACCGTCGAACCGTCGGCGTTGTAGAACGGGAAGTCACAGGCGCCGCCGCCGCGCAGGCTGACACGGAGCCTGAGGGCGTCACGCAGCAACTTTGCATCTGTGTTGTCGGCCAGGCGCTGGATGGCGTAACGGAGCTGCAGTGAGCCCGCGTTGGTTACCGTGATGGAACCCGTGGAGCGGTCCCCCGGGGCCATGGTGGAAGCGGTGAGCAGGGCAGTCGTCGGAGAAGTCGAGATGTTTATGGTGCCCGTGGTGAACGTGTTGCTGCCCACCGACACTGTCTCCGTGAACAGCGCTTGCGTCACCAGGCCGACGGCCATCGACATGACCCCGAGCGCCACTACCGCAGTGAGGATGTACTTGATCATCGGGCCATTCTCCGTGCTCCAGATGTCAGGGCGCGGCGCCAGCCACGCAGCCTAGTTGTTGGTGGTCTGCTCAGACACGAAGTCGAGGGTCGCAGTGGTGGCCGCGTTCTGCAGGGTGTTGCCCGCAGTCGTCGGCAGCACCGATGACATGCACAGGATTTCGCTGGCCGCGGCGGCCAGGGTGCGGTCGCCCGCCTGGCTGCCCGTGGCGGCGTCGCCGACGGTGTTGGTCGCGCCGTTAGGGAAGTTCAGGCCTTCGTAGAGCTGGGTGTCATCGGCGTGGGCGACCGTCGAACCGTCAGTGTTGTAGAACGGGAAATCGCATGCGCCGCCGCCGCGCAGGCTGATGCGCAGCCGTAGCGAGTCCCGGAGCGCCTTGGCGTCTGCGTTTGTGGCCGAGCGCTGGATGGCGTAGCGGAGCTGCAGCGAGCCCGCGTTCGTTACGGTGATGGACCCTGTGGACCGGTCCCCGGGAGCCATGGTGGACGCGGTGAGCAGGGCTGTGGTCGGAGAGGTCGAGATATCCACCGTGCCCGTGGTGAACGTGTTGCTGCTTACGGACACCGTCTCAGTGAACAGCGCCTGCGTCACAAGGCCGACGGCCATCGACAAGACGCCGAGCGCCACGACCGCTACGAGGATGTACTTAGTCATCTAGTCCTCCAGACGTCTCTGTTCAGAGCTCCACGCCTCCCACCCTACCCCGCCTCCGTTTGAGCCCGTGCACCCGCGTTCCGCGCGACCGCGCACGTTTTGGCGGCAGCGATCAAATAGCGCCTTTCGCCATCTGGCAATTGTCCGTTGCAGCGGGTCTGCGAAAACCCGTGCCGACCTCAATCCCGACCGGGGCTGTCCCCCAAGCCGCTCACGCTCCTGAACTGATTCAGCGTAGTCATACGTATTCCCTGCCCGGCCTCCCTGGTTCACTCACCAGGCATGTGAATGTGCTCGTCGTTGCTCCGGTCGGACAAAGGGGGTAATGGGTGGCTCCCTCCATCAAGCATGGAGGGGCACCCCGCGTCTGATGGTGTGGCCCACGTGTGGGCAAAGGTTGATGTTGGCGAAGGGCGAGGCTTGCGGGTGTTCCCGGTGTGCGGGGGCGCATTCCTGCCAGACAGGCCGGTCGCGTCGTCCCGACCAGAGTGAGAGACCGGGGGGGCGAGTGTCCCCGATGCCGGCCCGGCCTGTCCCTGGACGCGCCGCGAGGCCAGGACGCCTGCCTGGCCACACACCGCGCCAGAGTCAAAGAGAGAAGCTAGCGGAGTGCGCGCGGCGCGGGAGTGCCCGCGCAGGGGTCCTTGACGTCCTCGCCAATGGCCGCCGCGGCGAGCTTGATATCGTCGAGCTGCCCGTCGAGTTCCGTCACGAGGGGCGAGCCGTTCGAGCGCGCCAGCTTGCCCAGCAGACACGGGTTGCCCCGCGAGCTGGTCGTCGAAGGCGCAGATGTGACGGTGCGCCTCGGGCTGGTCGCCGCTGGCGCGGAGAAGATGTCGCCACCAGACTGGAGGTCGATCGAAGCTGAGCCGGCGTCTGACGACAGCGTCGTCTGTCCATCCAGGCCAAGGCGCTCGCTTAGGTCCTCGGTATCGTCCCCCCGCATCGAACACAGGCCGCTCATGACGATCGGCATGATCACCGCGTCAGCCAGGAGCATCCACAAGAACCAGCGCTTCACAGCCGGACTGTAGCCCGCGCACGGTGTGGGCCAGGTGTGGGTCGGGAGAAGCTAGCGAGTGGCCATTGCCGCCGCAGCGGGTCCGGACGGTTCTGCGGGAGAGAGCAGCTACGGGGTGACGACGGCCGTCTCTGCAGCCGCGGTCTCAGCGGCGTCGGCCGAGGGGCAGTCCCGCTCTGCAAGAGCCTCCCGTGCGCTGCTTGCGACGGCGGCCTCGATGTCCTTGCTGTCCGCCTGCAGCGTCCCGTGGGCGCCGCGTGCCAGCCCCAACACCGCGCAGATGTCAGCGTGGTCGGGTGTAGATGCGACAGCCGACTGGACCTGCTCTGCCAGCCGGTTCTCGCGCTGGTACTCGCGCGGCTTGCCGGACTGCGAGTTCCAGACCGCCAACGGGATGAGGCCAGCACCCAGGACAAAGAGGGCAATCATCCAAGGGCGCATGAGGGCATACTACGCGCCGTCCGGTGTGCCCGAGGTGTTGTCGCAGGATGGAGGCTGTTGAGGCGCCTGCCCGCTGGCGTGGTGGCGCCTGCGTGCTGCCTGTTGGCGCCAGCAAAACTGCTTGTATAATCAACTAGCTACCCGCGTCGCCCCGACCGGACCTAACGGAGCCCCAGAACATGCCCGCCGTCACCGCTGACACTCTCACCCTCCCCCGCCTCCCGGTGTTGCCGGACCACGGCATAGCCTGGCGCCCGGTGGCGCGCGTCGTCACCGCCCGCAGGCAGGAAGAGGGCGAGGGCTTCATCGTCCGCAGGCCCTTCCCGAACGCTGACCTGCCGATGGCCGACCCGTTCCTGCTCCTCGATCACATCGGCGCCGTCGAGTACGCTCCCGGCGAGGCGAAGGGGACTCCCTGGCACCCGCACCGCGGCTTCGAGACGGTCACCTACATCATCGACGGCGCGTTCGAGCACCAGGACACGACGGGAGGCGGCGGCCTGATCAAGGACGGCGCCACGCAGTGGATGACCGCGGGCGCAGGCATCCAGCACATCGAACGGCCTCCGGAGGAGCTCGTCATATCGGGCGGCCTCTTCCACGGCACGCAGCTGTGGGTCAACCTGCCGGCGTCCCACAAGTGGGTCCCGCCGCGCTACCAGGACATCGAGGCGCGCCAGGTGGCGCTGGTCTCCAGCCACGATGGTGCGTCGCTGGTGCGTGTCATTGCAGGCGAGATCGCCGGGTTCAAGGGCCCCGGCGTCACGTACACCCCGATCACCTATCTGCACGCCACGGTCACGCCGGGCGGGCGGCTAGTCCTGCCCTGGCCGTCGCACTTCAACGCCATGGTGTACGCGCTTGCTGGCGACGGACACGCGGGCCCTACTTCGACGCCGGTGCGTGAGGGCCAGCTGGCCCTGTTCGGCCCCGGCGATGCCCTTTCGATCAGCGCCGCACAGTCGCAGCCAGTCGCATCGGCGAAGGGCTGGGAGGTGCTCGTCCTCGGCGGCGCAGCCATCCGGGAGCCCGTCGCCCGGTACGGCCCGTTCGTCATGAACACCGCGGCCGAGATCCGCCAGGCGTTTGCCGACTACCAGGCCGGCCGCATGGGCGTCATCCCCGCGGCGCACATGCCACACAAGACTTCGGCCGACGGCCCAACGCCAGGCGCGCGGTAACCGACGATACGCGCAGTCAGTCCGCCCGGCAGGGCGTCATTCCCGCGTACGCGGGAATCCAGACGTTCGGGCCGAGTCCGCTGGATTCCTGCTTCCGCAGGAATGACGGCGGCAAAGTTGACCTGCACCGTTCAAGATAAGTAAGCTGCTAGTCCGGCACACGAGCGGGAATAGCTCAGCTGGTAGAGCGTCTGCTTCCCAAGCAGAAGGTCGCGGGTTCGAGACCCGTTTCCCGCTCCACTCTCAGTGCTCCACATGGCCGGTCTTTGTCCACCGCTTCCCGTCCGCGGCGACAGTGCGTCGGGGCAACGTCATTGACAGACACCCGCTGGGGCATCATGGGCGCTGGACCGATCGCACGCGCCTTTGCGCGTGGGCTCAAGTCCGTGCCAGGCAGCAGGCTGCACGCGGTGGCGTCGCGGACTGAAGCGAACGCGGAAAGGTTCGCCAGCTCCTTGGGAGTTGCCAGAGTGCATGGCAACTATCAGCAGCTTGTGCTGGACCCGGACGTGGACGTCATCTACGTTGCAACCCCGAACAGCCTGCACGCCGAGCACACCCGGCTCGCTCTGGCACACCGAAAGGCGGTGCTATGTGAGAAGCCTTTCACTGTCAACGCGGCCGAAGCCCGGACGGTCGTCGCTGAGGCGCGCGCCAGCCGCGTGTTCTGCATGGAAGCCATGTGGATGCGGTTTGTCCCCGCCTTCAAGGAGATTGAGCAGACCCTCGCGAGTGGGGCGATCGGGGAGGTCACCGGCGTCTACGCCCAGATAGGCTTTGCCAATGTCCCTGACCCGGCAAACCGGCTGTTCGACCCCTCTTATGGCGGGGGTGCGCTTCTTGACCTTGGCGTGTACCCGCTTTCGCTGGCGTCCAGGTTTCTGGGCCAGCCGGACCGGGTTGTAAGCCATGCCGTGTTGGGACGGACTGGGGTAGACGAGCAGGTAGGGACCGTGCTGGGCTACCCGGGCGGCAAGATGGCGGTCCTTTCGGCGAGCATAACCAGCCGGGTGGCGAACAACGCCGCCATCATAGGTACAACCGGGCGGGTAGAGATAAGCGCACCGCTCTATCGGCCGCACAGGTTCACGGTCATTCGATCAGAGCCTGCCCGGCACTTTCCCGGTTCGCCCGGCAGAGGCGGTCTCCGGGCGGTCGCCAGGCGATCGGCCCTCCTCCGGTGGCTCGACCAAAGGTATGGCGAAGTCCTCCGGCCTGCCGGCGGCAGTCAGCAAAGGACGGTCCGTGCGCTGATCAAGGGCAACGGCTACAACTACGAAGCGGCAGAGGTCGTCAGGTGTCTCAACGAAGGCAAAACAGAAAGCGAGATAATGCCGCTGGACGAGAGTGTGCAGATCATGGAGACGGTGGATGCCGTGCGGGCCAGCTGGCAGTCGTAAGCTCGGCGCCCCGCGCCCAGGGCAGGCGGCAACCCGGGCTGGCGCGGCCGTTCCGGTCTAGCGTGGCGCGCTGCCCTGCTCCGGTTGTCATCTCCCCGGACGCGAGGGACGCTGCTCAGTTGGCGCTCAACGGACCCCGCGGCGCCAGTCGGGGGCCGGGCCTGTTTGACCGGTTGGAGAGCGGCGCATGCGCATAGCGTTCGTCGGGTGCGGGTACGTTGCTGATTTCTACGCCAGGACGTTGCGCAACCACCCAAACCTTGAGCTGGCAGGAGTCACGGACCGAGACCCCGAGCGCGCTGCCCGCTTCGCGCAGTTCCACTCCGTGCCCGCGTACCCATCGCTGGGCGAACTGCTCAAGGACGAGAGCATCGGGGTCATCACCAACTTGACCAACCCCGCGAGTCACTTTTCAGTTTCGATGGAAGCGCTGGGCGCGGGCAAGCACGTCTATTCAGAGAAGCCGCTGGCGCTCAACTTTGCTCAGGCACAGCAGTTGGTCGAGGTGGCTGAGAAGAGCCGTCTGTACCTGGCAGGCGCGCCGTGCACGGTGCTGGGTGAGTCTGCACAGACGCTCTGGAAGGCGCTCCGGAACAACGCGGTCGGCCGGCCGCGGCTCGTGTACGCGGAACTGGACGATGGGCTGATCCACCGGATGCAGTTCAAACAGTGGCGAAGCGCTTCCGGCAACCCCTGGCCGTTCGAAGACGAGTTTGAAGTCGGCTGCACGATAGAGCATGCTGGGTATTACGTCACCTGGCTCGTCGCGTTCTTCGGGCCTGCGAGGTCGGTCACGAGCTTCGCGTCCTGCCTCGTCCCGGACAAGGACCCTGCGGTGCCGCCAGAAAAAGTCGCCCCCGACTTCACGGCGGCCTCAATCCAGTTCGCGTCCGGCGTGGTGGCCCGGGTGACCAACAGCATCATTGCCCCGCGAGACCACTCTCTACGCATCATCGGCGATGACGGGGTCCTGTCCATCAAGGACTGCTGGGATTACGGTTCTGCTGTCTACCTCACTCGCCGGACACCCCTGGGCGTCCGGCTTGAATCTCGCCCTCTCGTCGCGCAAATGCTCCGGCAAGGGCCGCGCAAGTATCCCCTCGTCAGGAAGGTGAGATTCCGAGACCCGTCTGAACGACTGCCCTGGAAGCATACAAACCGCCTGGACTTCGCCAGAGGGATCGCCGAGCTAGTTGACGCCATTGCCGGCGGCCGCGACTGTCGTCTGTCAGCCCGCTTTTCCCTGCACGTGAACGAGATCGTGCTGGCGATGCAGTACCCACATCAAATGGGTAGTCCCCGGACCATTGAGTCTGAGTTTGAGCCGCCCGCGCCAATGCCGTGGGCCGTCTAGCGGCTGTCTGGACGACTGAACAGCCCGCCCGGACGACTCTGGATAGCAGAGACCTGCGCTTTTTGCGATGATGTGTGTCGTGGTCCCGATCTGTCGCTCCGCCGCGGACTGGCGGACAGCGGACTTACGCGGGTTCTTACATGACGCAGCAAGCCGACATATCATTCGCGGCGGTCCCGGCTGGGTCCAGGCGGGAGAGCCGCCCCTGGGGGTGGTTTGAGACGCTCGCCACCGGCGCCGGGTACCGGGTCAAGCGACTGCACGTCGAGCCCGAGAAGCGCCTGTCGTTGCAGTGGCACAGGCATCGCGACGAGCAGTGGGTCGTCTCGCGCGGCGCGGCGCGGGTCACGGTGGGTGAGCGCACGGTGAACCTGGGCCGGGGGCAGTCGGCCAGCGTGCCTAGGACGGTGCTGCACCGCATCGCCAACCTCTCGTCCATCGAGCCGTTAGAGATGATCGAAGTCCAGACCGGCGACTACCTGGGCGAGGACGACATCGTCCGCGTGGAAGACGACTTCGGGCGCGCGGATGAGGGCAGCAAGCCCGTCGTGCCCTGACGCCGCGCTGACCGCACACCCCAGCGCCGGTTGAGCCTGTCACGCTCGCCCCGAGCGTAGTCGAGGGGCCCCGTCCTACCCGCCCTCGGCAAGGTGGCCCGGGCCGCTCGATACCCGGTGAGTCGCGTCCAACCCGCCCTCGGCAAGGGCGCGCAGGTAGTTCACCAGGTCCCACAGCTCGCGCTCTGACAGGACGCCCTTTTGTGCGGGCATCCCCCGGGACGGTATGCCGTCACGTATGAACCGGAACAGCGCGGAGTCAGCGTGCAGCGGCACGTGGACCATGAGGTCGGACGGCTTGCGCGCCAGCGCCTGGCCGGCCGGGCCATCGCCCCGTCCAGAGACGCCGTGGCACTGCGCGCAGACTGTCGCGTACGAGACACGCCCGCTCTCGACCGACGCCGCAGTCGGCAGCACGGGGTTGGTCTGGGATGCCGAGGCCCCCGGGCCGTTGGCCAGCACCACTATCGACAGCGCTGCGCCTGCCACGACTGCCACCAGCCCCGGGCCAGCGAGGACCAAAGCCGTCCTCCGGGCTGCCCGCCGTAGAGGCGCCGCGGCGGCGAGCGCGACGCAGCCCAGCAGGGCGACCTCCAGACCCAGCAGGAACGATGTCGTCCGTTCTGTCGGGCGGATGCGGTCGGCGGCCGTCGCCGCGAGTCCAACCGTGAACGGGAAGGCGACCCGGGCGTCGAAGGCGTCAGGCCGCACCACGACAAGCTCCGCCTGCCAGTTGCCTGCGAGGTTCACAGGAAGGCCGTGGATAATCCATTCGCCCCCGCCATGACTGATCCCGGACAGCCACTCTGCGCCGATGTCCTGCTCGCGGTAGACGAGCCTGGCGCGCACGTCAGTTGCGTTCGTGATCGACTCGCCGTGCAGGTCTGTCAGCGTCACATTGACCTCGTTGAAGCCCAGCTCCAGAGGAGCGACCCTGGCAACCACACGGGCGCCCTCGGCTTCTGTGCGAAACTCCTCGGCCCGCTTCACACCGATGCCGGTGCGGCTGGCGTACTGGCGGGCAGGCTCAAGGCTCGCCAGCCACCCGACAGCGAGCAGCGCCAGCGCGACGAGCACCGCCTCTGCGGTGACGATGCGCCTGAGCCAGCCGGCGGCGCTGTCAGCGCTGCCCAGCCTCGGTCGCACGATGTATGAGTTCGCGACTGCAAGCCCCAGGAGCGGCAAGAACAGTGCGGTCTTGGCGACCAGCGTCCACCCGTAGGGCGTGTTAACGGCCGAGGGCGCCGTGACTTGCATCCAGCCCGAAAAGACGCCGGTGACGGCCAGCGCGCCTGCGCTCAAGAACGCGACTGTCGAAAAACGCGGGACCAGGGCCACCAGCGCCTGCCTGCGCTCCTCGCCGGCGACTGTCCGCAGCAGAGTGGGCAGACTAACCGCCAGATAGATCAGGCCTCCAGCCCACGCCGCCGCCGCGAGCAGGTGCAGGAAGTCCGACGCGACCGCCGCCCCGCGCACGTCCGGCGGCGATGCCGCGGCGTGGCTCATCAGCGTGGTCATCGCCAGGCCGCCCAGCCCGAGCGCCAGCGCCACCTGCCCGTAGACCGACTCTGTGAGCAGGCCGGGCGCGTCGCCTTCGGCCCTCGGCCTCCGGGCCCGCCAGGCCAGTACCACCGCGACCCCTGCCAGCGCAAACAGCGCAGTGCGCCAGTACCACTGCCCGCCCCAGGTGGTCCCGCCGGCCACTCTGACCATGTAGCGAGCGCCCTCCCAGAAGCCGACTCCGTGCGAGACGGCTCCCTGCTGCACTATCTGGCCTAGCGACCCGATGGCGACCGCCACAAACGCCACGACGAGCAGCCACCCGAGGCGATCCGAGAGCTTCTGCGCGGCCCGCCCTGCGGGGCTGTCGGCTGGTGCAGCGCCCAGCGCCGGCGAAGTTACCGCCATCTCAAACAGCAGCCCGCCCACCAGCGTCGCCGCGCCCAGGAAAAAGACCCACCGCTGCCCCGGGTCGAATCCGCTCTGGAGCAGTGGCCCACCCGGCGAGGCCTCGGGAGTGCTCACCGCGCCCCCGACCGCGAAGAAGAACGAACTGCGCGTGCCGTGGCCGTCGACAGTCGAGACGACGCGGTAGGCGACCGTGTACGTGCCTGTTGTCAGCGGCGACAGGGCCACCCATAGCGCCGTCGGCTCGGTCAGGTCTACCTGCGTGCCGCCGATGTCCACACGCTCGCCGGTCGGCCCCAGGACGCGCACCTCGCTGAATGCAGGCTCGACCGGTTCGGTGAACCACACCACGACGCGGGCCGGCGACGCCGACAGCGACGCACCCGCGGCCGGAGCAGACCGCAGCAGGTTGGCATGGGCGCTCACGCTGTCGTCGGGCCAGAGGAGCCACAGGGCCAGCGCGGCCAGGACCGCGGCGGCGACCGGGAGTGCTGCCCGGGGCCGGCCCGGCGGTCTCATCTGCGACTCCGCCTGCCGCGGCCCCGTGCCGCCCGTTTCTTGGTCCCTGAGCGCCAGGACAGGAAGATGAGCACGCCGATCACCGCGACAATGCCCAGCAGCGCGATCAGGTCATCCCAGAACCCGGAAGCCCCGTGCAGCAGCGGCACGGCGGCGCCGGCTGGCAGCGAAGCGCGCGCAGGCGACCTGAGCGGCCGGGACGCATCGCCCATTGCCTTGTCATGCCCGCTCTGCGCGCGCCTGGCCATGGTCAGCGACTCTGGCCGAATTCCCTCTCCCCTTGCGGGAGAGGGCTAGGGTGAGGGTTAGCCTCTTGTCCCCTCTCCCCTTGCGGGAGAGGGTCAGGGTGAGGGGTCGTTCCGGTCGGTCGCCTAGACGTTGCGCTCGGGGAGATCAGCAATTTGACGGGGGTCGTCATTTCGCTGCATCCCGACGCTTACGCACCTGCATCGACAGGCTGAGCGCGCCGACCGCCAGGCCAGTCGCCCCTACGACGACTCCGACGATGCCCAGTAACCGGGCCGTCGAGGCGCTGTCATCAGCCGACTGGGCGGTCGCCTGCACGCCGCGCACCGCGCCCTCCAGCTCCCTGCCCGACCCAAGCTGGAGCGGGAACTGGACTTCGCGCGCAGGCCGCACGTCATCGAAGGTGGCTGGGCCAGAGGTGAACGACTCATCGATCTGCGCGCCGCCGATCTGGCCCCGGACCCGGAACAGATAGGCGCCCGGAGAGGTGGGAATGAACCCCACTACGTAGTGCCCGGGTTCGCTCGGCACCTCCTGCACTTCGAACGATTTGTTGACGCCCGTTGGGACGTGCGTGATGTCCAAAGTGATCATCTGCGCCATACCCGTGACCGGTGTGCCTCCGGCGGCCTCGTCCCCCGGCGGGTCGCCACTGTTAAGCACGACGGGGTTTTGTCCCTTGTTCGTCCAGGTCACAGTCGTACCGGCCTGCACTTTCAGCATTGACGGCGCGAACTCGCCATCCTTCATCTCCACAGCGGCCGTGCCGGACACGCCGTCGTGCTCGACCGCCACGGAACTTGAGACCTCAGACCGTCCCTGCTCATGGAAGTGCACGGCGATGGTCTTGCCTTCCAGCTCGTGGTCGAAGGTGAACGAGAACGCCTCACCGGGGCCGACAACCTTCTCGAACAAAGTGGCGTGGCCGTGCTCCGCGGCGCCAGACTTCAAGATCCAAACCGAAGCGCCGTTGGGCTCCCCTTCGTAGACCGGCTCCGACAGGAAGCCGACGGTGAACCGGAACTCACCGGTCTCCCGCCCCTCATGGGCCGTGGCCACCAGCGACGCCGCCGACACAGCGCCCAGCGCGAGCAGTAGCCCCGCAGCGCGGACCAGATAGGTGTTTTTCAATAGGATCCCCTTATCAAAGGGTGCAGGCCCGAGACAGGTGCCTGACCCTGGGCCGACCGATAAAAGGCTTCCCTCAGAGCTCAGGCCCGGGGCGGCTGGTCGGGCGGCGCGACGCCGGCCCCGGCGGCGTGTCGCTCTGGACCTGCGCCGGCCAGGAGCAGGGCGGACATTGGAACTGAGAGCAGCGCCGCCAGCCCGCAGTCACACGTGTTGAGCAGCAATGGCCCTGCGGGCTCAGCACCCATGTCGGGGGTGATCACGGCAGCGTCGACCTGCAGCGCAGGCCGCGGGGAGCCGGAGTGCTGGTGCGGTCTGTTCGGCTCATGGACATGGCCCACGACGGCGGAGTGGGGCGACATGTGGCCGTGCGCCTGGTTCCGCTCGGCGAAGTGGTGGTCGAGCGCCGTGCCCAGCCCCGGTGCCACCAGCGCGGCGACCACGACAAGCGCGCCGGCGACGCGGGACCGCCGTCGCAGCAGACGACGGGCGCCGTCCCATACCGGCGTACCCGGGCGGGACTCTAGAAGGCGTCCAGAAAGTAGGACGGACAGGAGGCTTCTCACCCTCTGCCTAACCCTCTCCCATCGAGGGGGAGGGGATTTCTGGATGGAAACGAGCATCAGTCGTCGAGTATATGCGCCCGCCTGCTCCAAACCTGTGAGGACGCCATGAAATACCGGGGTGCCCGCCGCCAGTCCGCCGCGGCAGCCCCGAGCCCTGCGCAGCCTCCACCCGTTGGGGGTACCGTATCCGCGCCTCCCGCGTCGCGGCCCCCAAAGGCCGTGGCGGGAAGCCTCGTCCCTTCGTCGCAAACCTCGGCCCAGGAAAGGCGGCTCAGATGGCTAAGGCGAAAGTGCGCGTCGGCTTCATCGGCGCAGGCAGGATCTCCGACCTCCACCAGCTCGGCTACAAAGACAACCCCACTGGCGAGCTTGCAGCCGTCGCGGACGTAGACCGCGCCGTCGCAGAGTCGCAGGCAAAGAAATGGGGGGTGAGGAAGGTCTACACGGACCACCGCAAGCTGCTCGCCGACCGCGACATAGATGCAGTCGAGGTCTTATTGCCGCACCACCTGCACCTGCCGGTCATGCAGGAAGCGCTCGCGGCGGGCAAGCACGTCTCGCTCCAGAAGCCGATGGCGCTGAGCATGGACGAGGCCAGGCAGATGGTCGCCGCGGCCAAGCGCAGCGGCAAGCTCTTCCGCGTCTTCGAGAACTACCGCACTTACGAGCCCTACATGCGGGCGAAGGCGATGCTGGACGCCGGCGAGATCGGCGAGCCGCTATCTATCCGCGTGAAGACAGTGCAGGGCACGGGCGTGGGCGGATGGGAAGTCCCGGCACGTGCCAACGTGTGGCGCGTGGACCCGAAGACTGGAGGCGGCGCGCCGGCAATCCTGGACTACGGCTACCACATCACCTCGATCGTGCCGTACTTCATGGGCCGCGTCCAGAAGGTCCACGCCATGGCAGATGTGTCGGCCGGGCCGGACCGCTGGCCGGGCACCCCCTCGATGATCACCTGGAAGCACGAAGGCGCAGAGAAGTTCGGTTCCTGGGACCTGCTGAACTCGGAAAAGTTCCTCATCCCGACCAGCTACTACCCCGTCGACGAGTGGCTGGAGGTCACAGGGACGCGCGGGATCCTGTGGATGACGCGCTGCTCGTCGAAGATGGTGGACCTGCCGCCCCTGATCATGTTCCGCGACGGGGACCGCCACGACTACACCGACATGGAGACAGCTTGGGGAGACTCGTTCAGGCGCGGCGCCCACGAGTTCACGCGCGCCGTCTCGGACGGGAAGCAGGCGCAGCTGGACGGGGACGAGGCGTCGCACTGCCTGGCCTTCTGTCTGGCCGCCATGAAGAGCGCGGTCGAGCACCGGGAGGTGGGCCTGGGCGAGATGTGACGGCCCTGGCGTATACGACACATATGTCGTATGCTCAAGGCAGCGCTGCGCAAGCCGAGTTCCGAGAAACCCCTAATTGAACCCGCTCGCTGCGCCGGTTAAGGTCGCTATGGACCGCGGGTTCTCGGCATGAACTCGAACCAGCTCAGACGGTGGTTAGTCGCCCGCGGTTGCACAGTCGAACGGAAGAAAAGCGGTAGCGGTCACCTGCTGGTGAGACGGGGACACTTGAGGACGGACCTTCCATCCCATGGCGGGAGCCAGCAGATACGCAAAGGACTTGTGGCACGGATACTACGAGACCTCGGTATTACTGAGCCGCCCCCGAATTGAGATGCCATGATTAATAGAGCAACGGCGTCATGGGCGTATCCGGTGGACTTTGAACCGGACGAAGACACCGTCATCATTTACTTCCCTGACGTGCGCGGGGCGCACTCGTACGGTGACAACCGCGAGGACGCTCATAGCCACGGTCTGGACGCGCTCACCACGATGATCTCAGCCATGATGGACGATGGGGAAGAGATCCCGGCCCCGTCGCGCCCGCGCCCGGGCCAACGCACGGTCACGCTGCCCACGCTTGTGGCGACAAAAGTTGTGATTTACACCGAGATGCGCCGGCAGGGCGTGAGCAAGGCTGAGCTCGTCCGGAGACTGGGCCAGGACCCCAAACAGGTGGACCGGCTCCTCGATGTCTTCCACGCTTCTCGCCACGACCAGCTGGACAAGGCGCTGGCGGCGCTGGGCAAGCGCATCGAGATAGTCATCCGAGACGCGGCGTAGCAGGGCGATTTGCCTGAGCGCCTGGCTCGGCCGTGCCCTGGCCGCCCTGCGGTGACAGAACTTCGACCCACACCCGCGCCCACCTTCGGTGGGCACCCGTCTCCCTCCCAGGGAGAGGGGACGTCCGTCCGTCCACCCTGAGCTGGTTTACCTGAGGCGGGCCGAAGGGGAGAGTGGCCCCGTTTCGCCGGCACCCAGTAAGCACCCCGTCCGTCCGACGGTATCGTCCCGTTTCGCCCCGCGCCCCCTTCCTTTTCACCCCGTCTGGACTCAGGGCCAACCGCGGCACAGGCTCATCCCTTGGCGTCCGTGAGCCGAACTGCTCACCCGGCACTAGCCGCGCGGGGACTCCGACTTGACCCGGCGACCCTAACCTTCCGCACGGCCCACCCTGATGATGGGCGCATGGCTGTGGCCGGAGGATTCTCATTCGCATGACGAGCGCGGACGAAAACATCATGGGCGCCAGAAAGGGCGAACCGCAACGGCGGGAGCGCACACGCGTCATCGTCGCCGAGTCGGACCCCCTGTTCCGGGACGTCCTGCACCGCATCATTCGCTCTTCCGAACACATGGAGCTGGTCGCATCGGTGAACAACGCCTCTGATGCTGTGCGGACCGCCGAACAGACGAGCCCAGATGTCGTGCTGGTGTCCGCTGAGCTTGGCGGCCGCCCGGAAGGCATACGCGCCGCCCACATGATCAAAGCGGCCAGTCCCTCGACCGGGATCGTCCTGATCTCGGCCAGGGAGGACGAGGAGTTCATGGCTTCGGTCCCAGAGCGTAAGGCCGCCGGCTGGTCGTTCCTCCTGAAGCAAAGCGTCGGGGACACAGCCTCCCTCGTCAGCGCGATCGAGGGCGCGGCGTGGGGGCTTGTCACGGTGGACCCGGCGATGACCGAGCGCCTGCGGCCACGCGGCGTCTCAGTACTCGAGCGCCTCACGCATACGGAACTGTCCGTGCTGAAGCAGATGGCGTCAGGGCACACCGACGCGGCGATCGCCCGCCGGCTGGAGCTGCCGCCCGAAGAGGTCCCACTTCTCATCGCCAGCGTCTACGAAGCGCTGCACGTTGAGGCCGATCACGCGCTGGACCAGCGGGTGAAGGCAGTACTGACCTATATGAGAGAATCTGCCGGGCACCGGTAGGGGTAGGCCCGAGCGCCGCGGACGGATCACGGGGCACGCACCGCCACGGGGACGACGAGCCCGGGCCCCCGACTCCACAAGTTTCCCCTCCCCAAACCGAAAGCCCCGCTTGGCCCCGGGGCTTTCGTGTTTCCAGGAATATTGGCGCTCTGTCAGGTGCGTCGCATGGGGAGCGCGACAGGGGCGCATCACCACGGCGCCCCCGCTCGCCCCGAGCTTGTCGAGGGGCCCCGTTTTGCCCTGCGACCCCGGCACGCCATTGATATGCTCGGCGAGCAGGCCCGCTTCAGACGCGGCCAGACCTTCGCCCGCCAGCCCCATGCGGTCCCCTGCGCGTGGGCCATCGCCCCCGAGTTTCCAATGCTCTCCCTTGAACTCATTGTCAAAGATACCGATAAGGTCCGCGACGGCCTGCGCCGCCGTGGCGGCGACTACCCGATCGACGAGATCATCAGCCTGGACGTCCAGCGCCGGGACCTGATCCAGGAAACGGACGCCCTCCGTGCCCGGCGCAACGAGGTCAGCAAGCAGATCGGCGCAGCCCGGCGCAAGCCCACGCCCGAAGAGGCCCAGGAGATGCGCGCCGCTGGCGACCGCATCGACGCGGCTGACGCCAGCCTCGAACAGGTCAAGGCCCGCCTCGACGGCCTCCTCCTCACCCTGCCCAACCTGCCACTCCCCGACGTCCCGGACGGCCTGGACTCGTCGGCCAACGTAGTCGGCCCCACACGCGGCGAACTGGCGAAGCCCGCCCACGCGAAACCCCACTGGGAGATCGGCCCGGCCCTCGGCATCCTGGACATGGAAGCGGGCGCACGCATCGCAGGCGGCCGGTTCTACGTGCTCAAGGGCAAGGGCGCGGCGCTGCAGCGTGCACTGTCGAACTGGTTCCTGGACGTGCACGTGCGGGAGCAGAGCTACATCGAAGTCGAGCCGCCGTACCTGGTGCGCCGGGACACCATGACCGGGTCGGGCAACCTGCCCAAGTTCGCCGACAACCTCTTTCACGATGACGAGTCGGACCTCTGGCTGCTGCCCACCGCAGAGGTCGCCCTCAACGGCCTGCACCAGGGCCTGATCCTGGAACCGGGCGTGCTCCCGCTCAAGTACGTCGCACGCACGCCGTGTTTCCGCAAGGAGAAGGCCGCCGCGGGCAGGGACGTGCGGGGGATAAAGCGCGTCCACCAGTTCGATAAGGTGGAGATGTTCTGCTACACCGAGCCCGACCGCTCCGGGGCTGTGCTTGAACAGATGCTGTCCGAGGCGACGGTCCTCTGCGAGCGGCTTGGCCTCGCCTATCGCGTGCTGAAACTCTGCGCCGGCGACATCGGGTTCCAGTCGGCAAAGACGTACGACATCGAGGTCTGGGCGCCCGGGTGCCAGGAGTGGCTGGAGGTCAGCTCGCTCTCGACCTGCACCGACTTCCAGGCGCGCCGCAACAACACCCGCTACCGGGCCGAGCGCGGCGGGCCGACCCGCTTCCCGCACACGCTCAACGGGTCCGGGCTGGCGCTGCCGCGGGTGCTGATCGCCGTGCTCGAAAACGGCTACCAGGCCGACGGCTCAGTCGTCATCCCCGATGTGCTGCGACCGTACACCGGGTTCAGCCGCATCCCTTAGGTGCGGCGCCCTCCGTCATTCCCGAGGAAGCGGGAACCCAATCCGGCCCGGAGAGGGTGTGAGTGGGGGACGCGCATGCGGGGCCCTTCGACAAGCTCAGGGCGAGCGGAAAGCCCTCTTCCGCCGGGAGCCGACGCTTTCGTGTGACCATCGCCTCGCATGACGGTCCTCGCCAGGTCCCTCCGCTCCGGCCCCTGCGGGGCCTCCGGTCGGGACGAGGGGCCGAAGCCAGCCGTGCGACCGCCCAGAACAGCACCACCCCGCGACGGCCCGCCGTACCCGGGCGGGGCCCTTCGACGAGCTCAGGCCGAGTGGGCTCTCGCGATTACTCGCTGCGGGCCACGTTCAGTGTGTAGTCCGCCGCGCCTGCGACCCCTGCCGTGACCGGGCTGACGATGACCGTGAGCCGCTCGCCCTGGCCCAGCCCGGCCACCGTGAGCTCACCTGTGCCGTCCGCCCGGACAGACATCTGGAGCACGGCGACCGCGCCGTCCGCAGGCATGCGCAGCACCTGCACGACGTAGTCCTGCGGGATCTGGTCGTTCACGCGGGCAAAGCCCTCGGCCTGCCAGCCCCCGGGCGTCTGTGTGTCATCGCGCCAGCCGATCTCCGTCACCTCGAAGTCATCCAGACAGACGCCGCGGCCGTGGACGGCGTCGTCGGTGATGTACTCGAAGCGGACCATGACCTCGTGGCCAGAATACGCCGAGAGGTCGACTGACTCCCGCACCCAGGCGTCGGGACCCCCTCCGCTCGTGCCGGTGAAGCCGTGGCCGTAAGAATTGCCGTTGGGGTTCGACTCGGTGGTCGTGCGAGCTGGCAGCGTCACCCAGGTCGAGCCGCCATCCGTCGAGGCCTCGACATAGGCATAGTCCCACTCTGTCTCGATGTCGTACCAGGCCGCAAACTTCAGCGTGGCGGCGCTGCCCAGCGTCAGCGGGCGCAGGTCCAGCGTGCGCGTCAGCGTGGTGTCGATAGCGTCGCCTGCGTTGCCCCACCAGCAAGTCTCGCCTGAGTAGGGCGCGACCGGGAAGAGGCGGCCCACAGGG
>CAYWBD010000282.1:0-8868 GCA_964456315.1 uncultured Thermoflexus sp. | reverse complement strand
CAGGAGTCCAGACCAGCGCGCACGCCCGAGCAGCCCGCCGGCCCAGCAATCAGGCGCACCCCGGCCCGCAGACGCGTGGGCGGCACGACACAGCCAGCCGTGAACGGCCACGCGACCGGGACGGGACCCGCCTCGAAGTCGGACACGCCAGACCCAACGACAGGGTCGCAAGACCCGCAGCCCGCCTCTGACGCAACCGAGTCCCCCGAGACGGCCCCTCTGTCAACGCGCCGCCGCGCCGGGTGGCTGCGACGCCTGGGGATCGGGCCAGACGGCGCCCCGCAGGACCCGAGCGGGGCCTAGCTGCGTCCCGTCGTGCTCCGGCTCCGTCTGCATCGTCCCTGGATACTGACCGACGTCATCCCGAGGTCCCGCAGGACCGAGGGACTTGGATTGGGCTAAGTAGCTAGCGGACTCCCCCCGCCAGATTCCTCGCCCTCCGGGCTCGGAATGACAGTCACGCCTTCAGGATGTAGACAGAACCTCATGGTCCCGTGGCGGATGGTCGCAGTGGTATTGCCAACGACTGCGGCCATCATGGGCGACTCGCTCATCTACGTGGTGCTGCCGGTATCGGTCGCCGAGTTCGGCATCGGCAACACGTTCGGGCTGAGCGCGGCGTTCTGGGTGGGCCTGGCGCTGAGCATCAACAGGTTCGTCAGGCTTTTCAGCAATGCGCTGGCGGCGGTTGTCTATGGGCGCGTAGGGCTGCGCGCGCCGACTGGTGGCGTCGGCGGCCGTGGGCGCCCTCACGACGGTGGCCTACGCGTTCAGCCACGGCCTGGCGGTGCTGTTGGCGGCGCGCGCCTTATGGGGCGTCTGCTATTCGTTCCTCCGGCTTGGCGCGTACCTTGGCGCGGTCGAGGCCGAAGGAGGCCGGCGCGGCCGGCAGATGGGTTTTTTCAACGCCGGGCAGCGCCTTGGCAGCCTGGTAGCAGTCACGGCCGGAGCGTGGCTGGTGGCCGAGGCCGGGCGCACGACCGGGTTCCTGGTCCTGGGCTGCGCTGGTGCCGTGGGGGTCGTCGCTGCCCTGGCTGCGCGCGACTTGCCGGCAAGACCGGTCCGCCTGGCTGCCCCGCCCGCAACGCCCGCCGGGACCGGCGCGGGCGCCGCGCTCTGGGCGCTCCTGGTCGCCAGACTGCCGGACAGGGACAGGCACATGCGCTGGCGGCTGCTCTCGATAGACCTGCTCCGCTTCGGGACCGCCTTCGCCGCGAACGGGCTGGTCGTGGCTACGGTGTCGCCGTACCTCGCCGAGCTGGCGCTGGTTGACCGCACCTTTTTCGGCCTGGGTGTAGTTGTCCTCAGCCTTTCGGGGTTCCTTGTTGGCGCCCGTTGGTTCTCGGACCTCGCGTTTTCGTTGCCTTTCGGCTACCTCGCTGACAGGGCCGGGCGCGGCAGCGTGATCGCGGCTGGCACGGCGGTGATGGTGGGCGCCATCGCGCTCATCGCAGTTTTGGACTCCGTTGAAGCACTTGTGGTCGGACTGCCGTTGCTGTTCGCGGCAGGCGTGGCGGTCGGGGTCGCGGCCGACGCTGCGATCGGCGACGCCGCCCCGGAGCAGTCACGGCCCGGCGTGCTTGGCCGGTATGCGACGTGGCTGGACCTGGGCGCCGCGTTCGGGCCGTTCGCGGGCCTCCCGCTGGCAGAGGCGGCGGGCTTTCAGGCGGCGTACGGCCTGGCCGCGGGCATCGTCCTGGTCACATGCCTGGCCTACTTCGCCGCGCACCGCCGCCCGCAGCCAGTTTCGACCAGGGCCTGACCTGGTCACGCGCCGGGCTCGGCCACAGAGTGCCCGTCGAGCGTGCTCCCGTATAATCCGCCGGGCCTGTCCAGCCACCCAGACCATACACGGTCCGCGCACTGGCGGAGGCCGCTACCGTTGTGAGCCCGGTCTGCGCTCCCACAGGAGACGTACTTGAAATTCGCGTTCTTCATGATGCCGCTGCACCACCCGAGCGAGAGCCCGTCGCTGGCGTTCGACCGGGACATTGACCTGATCAACTACGCGGATGAGCTCGGGTACGACGAGTTTTTCATCGGAGAGCACCACTCTGCCGGCTGGGAGACCATGCCCGCGCCCGAGATGGTGCTGGCCAAGGCTTCGGCCACGGCAAAGCGGATACGCCTCGGGACGTCTGTGGTCAGCCTCCCGTTTCACCACCCGTTCCATGTGGCGGAGCGCCTGGCGTTCCTGGACCACATGACGCGCGGCCGCGCGGTGCTCGGTGTGGGGCAGTGCAACCTGCCGCCTGACATCAAGCTCTTCAACATCCCCGCGGGCGACCTCCGGCCGATGATGGCCGAGAGCATCGAAATCATCGTTAAGCTGCTGGAGTCGCCAGACCCGGTTTCGTTCGAGGGGAAGTACTGGACGATTAAGGACATGGTCCTCCAGCTGCGGTCGTACCAGCAGCCGCGGCTCCCGATGGCGATAGCCACCACGGGGAGCCGTGCCAACCTGGAACTGGCGGGCAGGCACGGCATGATGTTGCTATCGGCCCTGTACAAGCCGCCGCAGCCGGTGCCGGGCACGCTCCCGCTGGGCGAGCAGTGGCCGTTTGTCGAGGAAGTGGCCCGTAAACACGGGAAGACCGTCTCACGCGCAAACTGGCGCGGCGTGACCTACGTCCACCTCGCAGCGACCCGCGAACAGGCATGGGAAGAGGCCACGCCGGGCATCCGTCGCGACCAGGGCTACTTCCAGGGGATCGGTGCCCGTGGCACCCAGGACCACGCGGCGGGAAAACAGGACGACCCGATCGACCCGCGTGTGGCTGCGCACAACGGGCGCTGGATCATAGGCACGCCGGACGATGCGATCAAGCAGATCGAAGCTGTGAACAAGGAGGCCGGTGGCTTCGGCGGGATGATGCTCACGACGCACGAGTGGATGCCGCACCAGAAGATCAAGGACTCGATGGAGCTGTTCGCCCGCTACGTGATGCCCCATTTCCGCGGCCACCTCCAGGACCTGCAGGCGGCGTGGGACCGCACCCTGGCTGACCGGGCCGCTGGCAAGTTGCCGGCGTTTAGCGCGCCGGCTGCGGCGACTGCCCCGATCACCCAGCACAAGAGCAACCTTTACTTGAACAGGTAAAGATCGCGCCGTGGCACAGGCGCGCCGAGCGAGAACATGGAGCACCGGGCGTGAGTTCCCTACAGTCCCTACTTGACCAGGTGGACCGGTCCACGGCCGAGATTGTGGAGCTGGAACGGTCTCTGGTCCGCGTCCCGTCCGTGAATACTGGCGTGATGCCTACTGGCGATGAGACCAGGGTCGCCAGGTTCGTCCAGGACTGGCTGCGCGACGAAGGTATCGAATCGCGGCTGCTGGCGCGGGATCCGGGGCGGGACAACTTGGTCGCCATGTATCCGCTTGTGGGCTCGGCTGCATCCGCGGCACCGCGCTCACGGGGTCCTTCGACAAGCTCAGGACGAACGGGCGCGGGCTCCGGTCCTTCGACCCATTCGACTAGCTCAGGGCAGGCAGGCTCAGGACGAGCGGGCGCGGGCTCCGGTCCTTCGACCCATTCGACTAGCTCAGGGCAGCCGGGCTCAGGACGAGCGGGGACTGGCACCCCTCACCCCAGCGCTCTCCCGCGGGGAGGGGGTAAACCGAAGACGCGGCTGATGCTTATGTCCCACTCGGATGTCGTGCCGGTAGAAAACGCATCGAAGTGGTCGCATGAGCCGTTCGGCGCCGAGATCAGTGGCGGACGCGTCTACGGACGTGGCGCGTCCGACTGCAAGGCGCTGCTCACCTCCCAGCTGATGGCCTTTGCCATCCTCAAGCGGAACAGCGTGCAGCTGAGCCACGGGCTCCGCCTGGTGTGCGGCGCAGACGAGGAGCACGGCGGCCGCTGGGGTTTCGGGTGGCTGGCGGACAAGCACCCGGAGGAGCTCGAAGCGGAGTTCGCGGTCAACGAGGGCGGCGGGACGCCGGTCGAAATAGGCAACACCCTCACGTACCTCCTCGGCACGGGTGAGAAGGGGAGGCTGGAAATCTCAGTGCGGTTCAAGGGTGAGAGCGCGCACGCCTCCATGCCGTGGCTGGGCAAGAACGCGAGCTACGCTCTGGGCAAGGCGCTCGGCGCGATCGAGGCGTACAAGCCGGAGCTGGACACGTCTCTGCCCATCTTTCAGCACCTTGGCAAGCTGGGCATCGAAACAAAGCCGACTCCCGGCAACATCGAGCAGGTGGTCGCGGAGGCCACGGCGAAGAGCAAGCGACTGGGCTCGACCCTGCGGGCGCTTTCCAGGATGACGCTGACGCCAACCATGGTCCGGGGCGGCATAAAATCGAACTCAGTGCCGGAGGCCATCACGCTGACGTGCGATGTCCGCACGCTGCCTTTTCAGGATGAGGAATATGTCCGGCGCCAGTTGGACAGCGCGCTGGCGGGGATAGACGGCGTCGAGTACGACGTCGACTACATGTCTGTGCCGAACCAATCGCCGTTTGAGACGGAGCTTGCCGAGGCGTGCAAACGGGCGATGTCGCTGGCCGTGGGCCGGGACGACATCCAGTGGGTCCCCGCCGTCTCGAACGGGTTCACTGACTCCCGATTCACCCGCAACATCGGCATCGTCACGTATGGGTTCAACGCCACACACCCGGACGACGACCCCATGCTTGCGCGGGCGCACGGGACCGACGAGTCCGTGGGGATCGCGTCGCTGGTGAGCGCGACCAAGGCGATGCTGGCGCTGGCATACGACCTGTGCGGGGCGAAGTGAACGCGCATCACAACGTATGATTGGCGACGGCGCTGATTTCGAGCTGACCGCCCACGCCGCATTCGCGGTCCGTGAACGGGACATAGACATCCAATGGGTGCCCAGGGCCCTGGAGCGTCCCGCCAGAACCGAGCCGGCTAGGGAGAACCCGTCCTTGCGGCACGTGCTACTAGCGATTCCGGAGCCAGGGAACCTGGTACTCCGGGTCGTGGCCGACCCCGTAGCAACGCCGGTACGGGTGGTGACGGCCTACTTCGATCGTAGGATGCGAGGCAAGTTGTGAAGGTTCATTACGACGAAAAAGCAGACGCTGTCTACTTCCGCCTGGACGATTCGAAGATCGTCGACTCGTCGGAGGTGCAGCCTGGGATCGTGCTGGACTTCGACGCAAGTGACCGCGTGGTGGGCGTAGAAATCCTCCGGGTGAGAAACCGCGTACCGGCGGCCAACCTCCGGCAGCTGATCTTCGAGGTCGCATGAAGCCGGGGCGATCAGGGTCTGCTGGAGTCCTATTCCCCGACATGCGCCGCGGGCTGACCCGTCAGAACCTCCACGGCATCTGGGCGGCCATCCACACGCCGTTCAGGGAGGACGGCCGCATCGACTTCGACGCGTTACGGGAGAACGTGCGCCGTTTCCACGCCGCGGGCGTCCATGGCATCTACACGACCGACTCGGACGGCGAGTTTTACGCCATCGAGCTGGATGAGTTCCGCCAACTGGCGGAAGTATTCGGGGCTGAGTGCGCCCGCCTGAACTTCCCTTCCATGATGGGCGTCACGTGGATCAGCACGGAGGGTGTGGTGCAACGCCTCCAGGCGGCGGCGGAGCGCGGCGTCATGGGCGCGCACGTGGGCTTCCCGTTCTGGATGCCGCTGAATGAGCCATCTCGCGCCCAGTACTGGCGGGACGTCTCTGCGGCTGTGCCGGACAAGTTCGCTCTGATCCACTACAACACGCCCCGGCAGCAGCATGTGCTCGGGGCGAAGGAGTACGGGGCCCTCCAGCGCAGCTTCCCCAAGGTGGCTGGGGCCAAGTACCCGCAGAGCGCGGCCGACACGTTCATCGACGTCCTCACGCAGGCGCCCGAGCTGTCATTCTTCGTCGCCGAGACCGTGCTTGCACCGTTCTATCTGCTCGGAGCCCGGGGTTGCAACTCCTGGATCGCCGGCTACAACCCCAAGTTCATGCTGGACTGGTGGGACGACCTTGTGAACGCACGCTGGGACGCCGCGTTGGCGAAGAACCAGCGCGTGGTGGCTTTCGCCAACATGGCAGTCGCAACGCTGACAGAGTCAGGCAACTACCACGGCATCCTGACCAAGGCGGTTGCTGCGGCGTCGCCGTTCCTGGTCCACGGCGGCCGCTTCAGCCGTGCCCCGTATCTGCCGGTGTCTGACGGAGCGTTCAGCCTGTTCAAGCAACGGGCGGCTGAGGAGTTCCCGGACCTGGCCTTCAAGGGCTAGGCGCTCCGTTGACCGACCGCGACACCCGCTCGAGCCGATCTTGTCGAGCGGCCCCGCCTACTTTGGACCACGAGCCGGGCGCCCGGCGCCACGCGACGCCCCGTGACGGGGGTATGATGCGCCGCGGGCCAGGCCTGTCACGGTCGCCACATGTCCCGTGCCGGGCAGGCCGTGCTCCGTTGTCGTTCGCTGAGTCGTGAGAGGGTCGCCAGATGATCTACGAGTTCCGCACCTATGACCTGAAGCCGCGCACGCTGGGCGACTACCAGGCCGTCGTCGACAAGGCGCTGGCCGGCGGCAGGACGAAGTTTTCGCCGCTCTTTGGTTACTGGTCCACGGAGTTCGGGCCGCTGAACCAGGCGCTGCACGTGTGGCCGTACAAGGACATGGCGGAGCGGACTGAGGTCCGGGCCAAGGCGGCCAACCTGGGCTATTGGCCGCCGCCGTCGGGGCCGCTACTGGCCGGGCAGAAGTCTGAGATTTTCCTACCCGCGCCGTTCAACGATGAGGCGATCAAGGGCGACCTCGGTCCTGTGTACGAGCTGCGGACGTACATGTATGCGACCGGGGACATCCCGAAGGTGATCGAGTCGTGGTCGAAGGCGATCGGCGAGCGGCGGAAGCACTCGACGTTCATCGGCGCGTGGTACTCGGACCTGGGCGTGCTGAACCAGTGGTCGCACATGTGGGCGTACAAGTCGCTGGAAGACAGGGCGCGGGTCCGGGCGGACATGGTGGCGAGGAAGCTGTGGCCGGCGCCCGGCGGCCCTGTGCCGCTCAAGCAGGAGAACAAGCTGCTGACGCCGTTCCCGTTCAGCCCGCTGAAGTGAAGACCAGTGGCTGCTGGGCTTCAGCCCGAGCGCAGCCGAGCGATCTCTTCCCCTCGCGGGGTCAACCACATATTGTACAGATTGTGGTGAGGGTCGATAGCGAGGATGAGGCGAGGTCCTGCGCCGGGCTCAGGATGATGTGATCCGGCGCGGACTGCAGTGGACGTTTCGGGGGAAGTTCACTCCGCGAAGCGCCGAAGTTGCTCAACCAGCAGGGGAAGTTCCTCGGTGATTGTGCTCCACAGGATGTCTTCGTCCACGTTCAGGTAGTCGTGGACGATCCGGTGGCGCATCCCGATAATCGCCGACCACGGGACCTCCGGGTGCGCTGAGCGGAAATCGGCCGACACCTGCCTGGCGGCCTCGCCAATTACCTGGACCAGGTGAGTGAGAGCCAATCGCAAATTCTCGTCGGCGTCGTATGCGGTGCGTTCCCGGCCACCAAGCCGTTCGGCAGCCTTACGGGCCATGTCCAACATGTGGCCGACATACAGGGCGTCGCGGTTGAGGTGGCTGGCCATCCAGATCAGGCCGCGGGGTACAGAGTTTCGGCGTAGGCCAGGACGCGGTCGCGGATCCGGAGGTTCAAGGACTTGGCGGTGACGAGGTCAACCTTGCGCCCGCCCAACAAAACGGAGAGTTCCGCTTCGATGGCCCCGAGGGAAATGAATCCCGGTACGTGGCCGGGCAGAAAATCAACGAGGACGTCCACGTCGGAGTCGGGCCGGAAGTCGTCGCGCAGGACGGAGCCAAAGAGAGCCAGCCGGGCGATCCCGTGACGCTGGCAGAACCCGGCAAGGCCAGGCCGGTTGACTTCTATGCGGGTGGTCACGTCGCGCCTCGTTGCTGATAAAACTCGACTGTATCTTATCGGTGGCCCGCCCCCGGGCCTCGCCGGGAAGCCCTACCGCGTGTCCGTCCGGTCTTGTCCCGAGTTCGGAAGGAGAACCCGATGCCCAATCTGACTGGCGCTCAAATCGCCCGTGCCGCGAGCGCGATCCTCGCTGCGGCGGGCGCGTCGGAGAAGAACGCGAAAATCGTCGCCGACCACCTGGCCGATGCGAATATGACCGGCCACGACTCCCACGGCCTGATCCGCGTGCCGCAGTATGTCGAGGACGTCAAGAAGGGCCGACGTCAGCCAGCCGCCGAGCCAGAGGTGGTGAGCGAGTCGGGCGCAATCGTGCGCGTCGACGGGCGGCACTCGTTCGGGCAGGTGGTCGCCCGGTTCGCAACTGAGCGCGCCATCGAGAAGGCCCGTGAACATGGCCTGGGACTGACGACCATGTGCAGCCTGGGCCACGTGGGCCGCATCGGGGCGTACGGTGAGCAGGCGGCGGCGCAGGGCATGTCGGCGATCATGTTCACCGGCCTGCTGGGCCAGGGCGCAATGATCGTGCCGCCGTACGGCGGGGCGGCCCGGAGGTTCAGCACGAACCCGGTGTCGATCTCGTTCCCGTACCGGGAGGACAGCCCGCTGCTGCTCGACTTCGCGACGTCGATCGGCGCGGAGGGCAAGCTGCGTGTGTACCGGGCCCGCGGCCACAAGCTGCCTGACGAGTGGGTGATCGACAAGGACGGCAAGCCTTCCCGGGACCCCAATGATTTCTATGCAGGTGGCGCGGTCCTGCCCCTGGGCGGCCTGCACGGCGGGCACAAGGGGTACGCGCTGGCGTTCATGACTGCGGTGCTGGGCGGGATCGTCGGCGAGTTCGGGCAGCCGGAGCCGCCGAAGGGCGGGTTCTCAAGCGGCTCGACGATCATCGTGATTGACCTGCAACGCCTGGCGCCGGTGGACGCACTGCGGGAGGAGGTCGACGGCCTGGTGCGGC
>CAYWBD010000281.1:0-9152 GCA_964456315.1 uncultured Thermoflexus sp. | reverse complement strand
GGGGCCGGGCGTGGGGGTCGGGGGGAGCGGGGTCGCGGTCGGGGTGGGCGTCGGGCCCGGGTTGACCGTCACGAGGCCGCCAACAGCCGTCTGACCGGCGTGGTTCGAGACGATGGCGACGATGCCGATCGGGGTCGTGGGGGTGGTCACGCCGACTGCCGAGAAGTTCAGGGTCAAGAACGCTTGGTCGCCTGCTGCGACGGAGCCCGCCAGCAGCGCAGCGCCGATGTTGTTCAGCGTGCCGTCCAGGTTGGCTTCGTCGCGTGCGGCGTCCCGGCCAGCTGCGTCACCAGGGAACTGGAGAGCGCTGGCGTATGGGGCGCCGAAGCTGAAGCTGGTCAGCTGGAGTTTCGTCTGGTCGAACGTGATGTCCACCTGCTCCGCGGTCAGGGCGGCCGTGGCATTGGTGCGGACTTCCACCGAGAAGGCTGCGCTCTGGTTCACGGTCGTTGCAGCCGGGGTTATGTAGATCGTGTTCGCCGCCTGGGCCGCTGCGTTCTGGGACGATGTCACCCAGATCGCAATGGTGGCTGCGAGCGCCACGGCCACCACCGCAATGAAGCGGCTGAGCGGCCTGTTCATGATTGACGTTTTCACTTGTGACTCCTCAAGTTGAATTCACCTGTGCCGTGCGGCACGGTGGCTAGTTGGAGACGTTGGGCTCGATGAACCCGACCTGGCCGAAGTGGTCGCGGATCGGGAGTACGTCGAGCACGTTGACTGCGCCGTCGTTGTTCGTGTCGGCGCGGACCCAGCCCTTGACTGCGCTGGACTTGCCGAAGTTGTCCCTGATCGGCAACACGTCCAGCACGTTCACTGAACCCCGCGGCGGAGTGGCCGGGTTGGCGTCGTGGTCAGTCATTACGAGGTCCACGTCCCAGTCCGGGAACGGGATCCCGCCAAGGACTTCAGTCGCCAGAGGGTTTGCCACCAGGTCGGACGCCTGGATGAGCGCGCCGCCGCTGTTTGCGACGCACGTGTTCGGGAACGTGTATGTCCCGCCACACGTGTATATCTTGTTGATGAAGTCGTCGGCCTTGTTCAGCCGGGCTTCAAGGGCCCGCACCTGGGCGTCGGTCATACCGGCCGCGACGGTCTCCGGCTTGGCGCGCAGCAGGTCATAGTTGCGCGGCCAGAGTGTCGTGTCGTGTACCTGGTAGTACAGCTGGCGAGTAAGCGGGTAGGTGCTGGCAAACACGTTGGCCGCCGTTGGAGCGACCGGCGTGGTTGGGCCCGGGTCGCCTGGCCACAGGTTGAGGTCGTCAATGATCGGGATCTCGATGATCTGGCCAGCTATGCCGAGGTCGTCCACAGCTGCAAGACCGGTGTACGCGAGCTGATCGTCGGCTTCCGCGCACCTGTCCGCCTGGTCACGTGATTCCTGCTGCCTTGGCTTCCCGGAGTCAGCGACCGTGCCCGCTTCGCTCGCGGCTACCGTTGAGGTCAGCCGGAGCATGTCGGGCTGGCTGCCTGACTCCAGGATGCGCGCGAAAGGCACGATTGGCCTTGCGGGCCATGCCGGGTTGATGTTCGACCACATGATGTCGAGCACTGCGGCGCCTGCGCCGTCCTCGTAGATCGTCTTTATCTCACTGATCTTCAGTGACTGGCCGCTCAGGAAGGCCATCCCAGCGCTGTTCTTTACGCAGAAGATCAGCGCGTCCTTGCCGAACTCGTAGACGTGGCCCTGACCAACCCCCCCGACCAACTTGTCGGTTGCTGTGCCGGGGCGGGATGACTGCCCGAAGTCCGCCCAAAAGCCCAAAGCCGGGAACAAGATTGTCGGGTTGGTGCTCTTTATCCCTTTCCAGCTTTCGCCGGAACCCTGCCAGGGTACGGGGATGGTAATGTTCGTCCCGCCGTTGGCCGCTTCGGCCTGATAGATCGGTGCGACCTGCTCGGTCAGCGGGCCGACTGTCGTGGACCCGAGAGGGATCAGGCTGACCGCTGCAGGCTCCGCGCCGGCGTAGGCGGCAAAAGCCACCCCTGAAAGCAGAGCGCTGACGCCTACCGCCGCTGTTACCGCGGCGAGGCGTGCTCGCTTCTTTGGAAATATCTTCATCGACTTGCTCCTCCAATTGGTCGTTGGACTTCGCTCAATAGACCCGGCCCTCCGGGTGTGGTCTTTGCCGTTGGTGGTCCTGAACCTCCTTGTGTCCCGACACCCTTGCGCTGTTCCGCAGATCCATCGCGCACGCTGTGGCGAGGGATGCGGTGGCGCAGGGTGAAGCTGTGCCCCAGAGCCGTCCATTGGGAGCGGCGGCAAGAGACTAGGCCCCTGACCCACGCGATTCCATGAACGGGGTGTTAACGCCTGTAAACGTTTGCTACCGGATGTCGGGGATCCGCCAAAGAGCTCAGCGACTCGCTGCTCATGGCTAACTGGCTGAACGACACCCGCCCGTGGCATGCTCGGGCCGTTGCCCCAAAGCTGGCTGGACCAGACGGGGCAGCGTTTACAACCGGTTAATGGCCGGGTGTTACAAGTACGGGTCAAACGGCGAAGGCTCGCACGCGCTCCGCGGGCGATGCCGCAGGCCTGTACCGAAGGCGGTATCGCTATGACACAGATCCAGCGGCCACCCGACAGACCCGCAGCCCACGCAGCCGATCGCGCGTCCGATATGGCCGTGCGTCGCCGCCTGGCTGCGTATGGCGTCGTGTCAGTCGCGTTTTTTCTTGTCGTTGCTTCGGTGGCATGCCAGGCCGTCTACGCACCGCAGGACGTCCAGGCGACGATAGACGCATCGCTTGCCACAGTGGAGGCGGTCGAATCTGCCAGGGAGACCGCGCAGCCGCGAGTCGCGGCCGTCACCAACGCCACCAAGAAAGTAGCGTCGGCTGATCAGGAACCGCAGGCGCCGGTGGTCTCAGGCGCGCCCGGCGATATACCCGCCACAGCCGAGCCAGACCAATCGGAGCCTGCGCGGGCGGTATCAGTTTTGCCGGGTCCGGTCCTAGATCCCTCCGAAATATCGAAGAAGAGCCTTGTACTAGTTTCGGCACACGGCTCCTTCGGAGCGGGAGTCGTCTTGAAGATCGAACCCGCAGACCAGACCGTTTTGATCGTGACCAGCCACAGGCTCGTGGGGACGAGCGGGCAGGTCTCGATAACGCCGGCTTCGTCGCAAGCCGGTCCGCCACTAGACGCCACGCTCGTGGCGTTCAGCGAACGGCGCGACCTGGCTGTCCTGCGAGTCTGCTGCGCGGGTGGCCTGATCGAAGCGCAAACAAACGGGACGGACGGACTCATCCCAGGGGACCCGGTGTTCTTGCTCAGTTACTCCGAGGCGGATGCGGGCCAGCCGGAGGTGACGCGAGGATTTCTCAACGCGGTGGTCCTTGATGACAGGGGGAACCGTCTCGAAATCCAGACGGATCTCAGGCGAGAAGGCGTCAAGTTATCTGGGCCAGTGTTCGGGGACCAGGGGCGGCTCGTCGGGTTCGTTGGCTCGCCTGGCGGATTCCCGGCGCTGGGGCCCGCCGACCAATTGATCGTGTCTCAGACGAGCTCGATAGGACCAGGCGCCCTGGCGGTGTCAAGTCTGCGGCAACCGAATAACGGTGCTGTGCAACCTGCCGCATTACCCACCCCAACGCCACGCCCGACCCCGGCACCATCGGCCACCCCTGAGCTGACCCCCACTACGGTGGCTCTGCCCACTCAAGCTGGAGCTGACCAAGCAGACCAGAACCGGCCCGCCGCGGAAACAGTCACACCGACGATAGCTGTCCAGCCGACGGCACTGCCCACTGCGGTGCCCCCGCAGGCCCCGACCGCGACCCCGGAACATACGCCAACGCCTCCAACTCCGCGGGTGCCGTCCGAAGAAACAATGGTGTCGCCGGTGCTCAAAATCCACCGCTTGGAACTCCAGCACCTGTCCAACAGCGACAAGATCGTCCAGTCCGGAACCACGTTCATGGCGGCCGATTTCGTAGCCACCGGCGAGTTCGAAAACCCGTTCTCTGGGTCAAACCGCGTCTGGAACTACGGGCTTACGTTTAGAGGCGAGGGGGACGACTTCCTCATCCTCTCGGTCCACGGTAACAAGCGCTGGACGCTTCACCACCGTTCAGGCCGTACCGACAAGCTGCTCCAAGAAGGAGGATCCGACCTCATCCGGACCGATCTCGGAGAGTCCAATCTAATTGGGCTGGTTGCGTACGGCTACACAGGCTGGCTGTTGATTAATGGACAGTTCGTCGCAAAGCTTGACATCGGCGCAAAGACCGCCGGCGGCAGCACGACGATCTGCACCGGGGCGTTTGTCAACGACGAGTACAACCTTGCGCAGCTTGCCGTGAACGATTTCTTCATCTCGAGGCTCACTCCCGTCCGGGCCTTGTCCAGCCTGGACCTCACCAAGCCCGGGACCGGGCCCGGTGAGAAAAAGCTGGACGTGTCTGTCAGCGAATTCCTGCTTGAGGTCAACTTCACGGCACCTTACCCGGCCTACTCAGGCGACTGGAGTCTCGGGATTGGGTACCGGCTCGCAGAGCAGCAGGGCGACTGGCTGGAGTTCGACGACACGAAGTCGGTCGTCCACAAGCGGTATCAGCAAGCCGACCCCACAAACGTCGCGCTCGCGGCGAAAACGGTGACGGCAATAGCGCTGGAACCAGAGTTGTCGAACAGGCTCCTGCTGCTTGTCGTGGACGACCTCGCGGTGCTGCTGGTCAATGGCGAGCCGTCGTTTTTCCCGACCCTCACCGGCGCTTCCGAACTGGGAGACATATGGATGAGGACCGGCCTGAAGGACTCGCATCAGCCCGGCTACAGTACGACCTCCTTCGGTGCCATAAACGTGCTGGGGTTCGAGCGCTAGCGCTCAGCGGCCGTGGCCGCGTCGGATGGCGGACCGACGGGGCGCCGCCTTGCCCAATTGGTGCGGTGGATATCGGCCCACATCCTGCATTGCCGTATTCACCGGTAGTGTTTTGCAGGTAGATGCAGGTGGACGGTGGCAGGCGGGCCACACTCCCGCAGACCAAGTTGCAGATAGCTTGGGCGAATGGAGTTGCCCTCAGGCCTAGCCACCGCACCGAGCGAGGCGTCGCACAGGCAAATGCGACCGGCTTCCGGCGGACCCAACCCTCACCGTGTGGGAGGGCCGGACGGGACGCTAACTAGTCTCGCGCGCGGCCAGGTTTTCGCGCTTGTTTCGGTCGGGGTGGCGTGGGCTTGCACGACCGTCACTGCGGTCACCTTTGGCATGGCCGCCATGTCCCCAGGCAACAGGGTGACAGTCGCCGTCAACGACTACGGCGAGATGCCGGTCGAGACCATAGTACTTGGCGCCGCCTGGGTGATTGTGACCCTAAACTTCTCCGTCCTCTGGTGGAAGCTCTGGAACCGACCGGCGACTTACGCCAGCCTGTCCACCGGCCGCGACACCGACATCAGTTCATCCCTGCCCGCGCCACCGGCAGGCGCGTCGGGCCTCGCGCACGAAGTAAAATCGGCCTAGAGACCCTTGGCCGGCTTCGCCTCGCTAGCGACTTGCTCCCCGGCCAGGGGTCTCTGATTAGGTTTGGACTGATGTTGATTCCGAAGCTCCCGGAACACGGCCGCGGCAGCCCCGTTAACGTCGGAGTAACAACGCCTTAACGCCCCGCTCACCGTCAGCGACCATGTCTCGGCGGACAATGGCTCGTCTCCATGCATGATGGCGCCGTTAATCCGGCACGGTGGGTCACAGAGTGTTATCTGCGCTTGTCATCGTCGGCTCAATTATGGCGAGCATCTCTCTGCTGCTCCTGCTGTTGGTGCTCGTCGCCGACCCTGACAGGCTGCAGCGACTCCCCAAGCGCAGCTATCAGGTCCTGGTCAGCTCGTTCATCGCGGGCGTGCTGATCGTAGTAGCCTCGTCTTCCGTGCAGACTGCGAAAGCCAACGACCATGCCGGCACATGCGACGAGATGTGGCGCCGTTTCATAGCCGCACCAGAGAGCGAGTTCAAACTCTGGGCGATCTGGGACAAGGAGTGCCGGTAAAGGACGCACGCGCGACGCCCCGCCTGAGTGTCGGCCTAATTGCGCACCGGGTTGGCGTTCTCCAGGTTACTTGTCCAGCGCCGACCGCCGGGGGGGCCCTCAGGACGGTCCCGATCGTCGGAGGGTCGCGGGTCTGCGGCAAGCCGGTGGGCCTGCGCCCCGGCCGAGGCTGACGGGCCATCCAGCCTCCGCAGCGTCAACAGGTTCCGATAACAAAGCTGGCGTCCCCTCGTGTTAGATTTTGCTGCCTCTGCCCCGATCCGTGGAGCCACTCCAGAAATGTCCGCACATGTTCGAGCAGGTTCAGTCGGGAGCCGCCGGCCTCGCCAAGAAGGCGACCCGGCCGGGACAGTCGCGGCCTTCCTGGGCGCTGCTGCGAAGCGCGAGCTCGATCTGTTCCGAAGGCAGGCTGACGATGTTGTCGAAAGCACAGATCCCGAGGACGTGCACAGGCTCAGGGTCGCGCGCCGCCGACTTCAGGTGGCGCTCGACGGTCTTTCAGAAGTCCAACCGGAGGGCGTTTCGGGGGCACTGAAGCACCTCAATGGTGCATCGCGCAGTTTTGGCCGGGTCCGCGACCTCGACGTGCAGGCTGACCTGCTCGACAAAGAGGTAGCGCGACTGCCCAAGCGACTGAGGAAGGCCGCCGACCGGCTTCTGAAGGTGTTGAATGTGCGGCGCAATCGGGCGCGGGCCGCCCTTGCCCGGAAGCTCAGCGCGGGCTTGCTGGGTCCTGTCACCTCCGCGATCGAAGACGCTTTGCGAATAAGTAATGTCACGCCCGTTGACGACGCGCTGACGCCGCCCGATGAGTTCGCCGCGCGTGCTGTGCTTCGCCGCTTGCAGTCGGCCAGGCAGGCGTGCGGCCAGCTTGAACCAAAAGTGCGCCCAGAATCGTTCCACGTTGCACGCATACGGGTGAAGAAGCTGCGCTACGCGGTGGAGCTCTTCGCTCCGCTTCTCCCCGGCGGGTTTGGGCGACTTGCATCGCAGGCATCCAGCCTCCAGGCCGTCCTCGGAAAGCGGCAGGACCTCGCCGTCATGAAGGCGACGGTCGCCAAAGCTGTCGCCGCCCGCCGCCTTTCTGCAGATCCCGCGGTCGGTGAAGCGGCCGCGCGTCTGTCGGCGGCGGGTGACAAGCGCGCCGCCAACCTTGAGCGAAAGGCCGTCAGGGACTACCGCGGCTTCGACGACCAGGACTGGGCCCGTCTGCAGCGACGGCTCCGCGAACGCCTCGGGCAAGGTTCATGAGATGGACCTCCTGCTAATAAGGCACGCCGTCGCAGAAGAGCGCGACTCCGGTATGTGGCCGGACGACGCGGACCGTCCACTGACAGATCGGGGGCGCAAGCGGTTCAGCGCGGTAGCCAGGGGCCTCGGAGCGACGGCCCCAGATGTGACACGGCTGTTCAGTAGCCCGTTCGTCCGTGCCTGGCAGACGGCCGAGTTGCTACACAAGGTGGCAGGCTGGCCAAGGCCGGAAGAGATGCCCGCGCTTGCTGCGAGCGACGCACTCGCGCGTGTCCCAACAGAGGTAGGGAAACTGCCCCCCGAAGGGACGTATGCCCTCGTGGGCCACGAACCAGACATGTCAGAGCTGTTGACGGTGCTCTGCTACGGGGTACCAATGTCGCGCGCGGTGAAAATGAAGAAGGGGGCCGCGGCCCTTGTCAGGTTGTCCGGCGGCATACCTTCGCCCGGCACGGGGACGCTCGAGTGGTTGCTCGACCCTACGACTGCCCGTTTGATCCGCCCGTAGGATAGACATCGGCAGGGGGGCCCGGAACCGCGCTTTCGGCCGCCATCTCGGCTGTAACCACTTGGACCTCCCGGAGGACCTCGCCAAACGTGTCGGCGATACTGCCGCGCGCGTCGACGGAAGCAAATAAGTGTCGTGTTGACAGTTCTTTGAACAGCTTTAGGATGCGCCCTTGGTATTCGAGGAAGCTCTGGTATGGGTCGAGACCCCGCAGGAAGTCCTGGCCAGTCTCCCAGTAGTCGAACCCATGTTTGAGTAGGACACGCGGCACAAGATGTTCGACGCCGACGTCCATGTAGATGACCTTGTCAGGCACAAGGGCGAAGCCGTAGACCTGTTCCATCCATTCAACCGGTACGCCACGGACACCGGCGCGCGCGATGAGAGAGTAAATGTAGCGGTCTGCCAGCACGACCATCCCCGCCCGGAGCGCCGGGATGATGAGGCGTTCCATGCGGTCGCAGAAGTCAGTCGCGTAGAACAGGTTGAGGGTGACGGGGTCGAGCGTGTGGCCCATTTTTGCGCGCTGAATGCCCGGGCCGACGAGCTCTGACCGCGTGAGGCCCGTGGCAACGACCGCGAACCCGTTGTCCTCCAACCACTCTTTCATCAGCCGGATCTGTGTAGACCTGCCTGCCCCGTCGGTACCCTCGATAACGATGAGCCGGCCGGATACTGCCAGTCCGCCGACGCCAGGGGGCGGCTCACCAAAGAACTTCAGGCTGCTTGGCATCTGTTTACCGCCAGACTTCCCTGCTTGACCGGACTGGGCAACCGCACGTGCCGCGTGAGGACCGTCTTCACTCGACAGGCCTCTCCGAGTCATCGTCCAGGTAGCGACCTGTCAGTCCTGTACGGACGAGAGCGTCGGCGAGGTCCGCGCCTTCTACCTTGACCGCGCCGGTCAGGTGCGGCCGTACTAGGCGTCTCACCTGTTGCTGCTGTTTCACAATTGGCAGTGTGGCGTCCATGCGGGTCAGCCCGAACTCGCGGGTGATGTCGTCGTATTCAGCTCTGATCCTGCCCTGGAAAATGCGGAAGCTCTCGGCAGGGTCCGCGCTCAGGCCGAGGTCCATGCCGGCTTCGTAGTACTTGATCTCGTCGCGGCCGGTCTGGATCCGCCGGATCGCCTCTTCGAGGGGCACGTCGAAGTAAAACGCCAGAGTCGGTTGGACCGCGAACGAGTAGAGCTTCCGCAACCAGGGGCGGCTGACGCCCCGCACCGCGTCTCTGGCGAACGCGGTGTAAACGTAGCGGTCAGCAAGCACAATTGCGCCGGCCTTGAGTGCGGGCAGGATCTGCTCATGGACGCGGCTCGCGAAATCGGCAGCGTGGATAAGGCTGAACGACATCGGGGAGAGCAGGTGACGCTTCTTGCCGCGCCGGGTCGTTGCCG
>CAYWBD010000280.1:0-2488 GCA_964456315.1 uncultured Thermoflexus sp. | reverse complement strand
CGCCACTTCACCAGCCACAGCCACCGGCTGAGCCGTTCAGGCATGTCAGCCTCGTAGACGACGGGGTAGGCGCCAGTGTTAGCAGCCATCGGTTTCCCTCCGTGCAGACTTGCGCGGCCCGGTGACGAATCTAGGCCTCCGCGCAGGGCAGGTTACCGCTCCGGCACGCAGATGAAAAGCGGAGCTGCGCGTTGCGTCAGGCTTTGACTGGGATTCGCCGCGGCGTGAACATCGACTGGAAGATCATGTTGCCGTCGGTGCTTCCAAGCAGGGCCTCGCACGCCCGCTCCGGGTGCGGCATCATCCCGAGCACGTTCCCACGCTCATTCACGATGCCCGCGATGCTATTGGTCGCGCCATTGGGGTTGGCGGCGCCGGTCACCCGGCCCTCGGCGTCGCAGTAGCGGAACAGGACCCGGCCCGTGCGCTCCAGCGTCGCGATAGTCTCCGCGTCCGCCTGATAGTTCCCCTCGCCGTGTGATATCGGCATGCGCAGCAGCTGACCCGGCTGGGCAAGGTGGCTGAACGGGCTGTTGGCGCTCTCGACCCGCAGGTCCGTCCAGGAGCACCGGAACTCCAGGTGGTCATTGCGCATCAGCACGCCGGGGAGCAGGCCGGCCTCGCAAAGGATCTGGAACCCGTTGCAGATGCCGATCACCGGCTTGCCCGCCGCCGCGAACTTCATCACAGATTCCATCACCGGCGAGAATCGGGCGATCGCGCCGCAGCGCAGGTAGTCGCCGTACGAAAACCCGCCCGGCAGCACGATGGCGTCGAAGCGCGAGATGTCCCGGTCGCCGTGCCAGACATAATCAGAAGGCTGGCCCAAGACCGTGGACAGCGCGTGTTGGCAGTCCCGCTCTGACCACGTGCCGGGGAACACCACGATGCCGAATCTCAAGCGGTCCGTCCTGCCAGCGCCCGTCTTGTATCAAAAGAGGCGCCCCAAATTGGGGGCGCCTCGATGATATCGGGTCTGACTTCCGGGCGGTCCTGGGTGCAGACTTTGCCATCACTTCGACAGAGGCTCGGTCCGCGCGAGGAAGAACCGCGGCCTACATGTACTTGAGCGTGGCCTTGATGGACTTCCGGCGCTTCGCGGCGGCCTGCTTCTTCCGGAGCACGCTCGGCGCCTCAAAGTGCTGCCGGCGGCGGGCCTCTGACATGAGGCCATCCTGCTGCACCCGCTTGGAGAAGCGGCGCAGGAACGACT
This sequence comes from uncultured Thermoflexus sp., assembly GCA_964456315.1. Classification (GTDB taxonomy): domain Bacteria; phylum Chloroflexota; class Dehalococcoidia; order Lucifugimonadales; family Lucifugimonadaceae; genus SHXW01. Next base: position 1,275 of record CAYWBD010000280.1, on the reverse strand, counting down.
CAAAGCTCTCGCCTTCCTGGATTCTTACTTCCACGACAGGGCCTTCCTCGCTGGTCTCCGTGCCGGCAGACAGCATGGCGACGCTGCCGGACCTGGATCACACCAATCTCGCGAGTATAGCCAGCGCCTTGGCCCCTGGTCAACGTGGCCGGCCCGTCTTGCGGCCGCTTTGACGGGCAATCCGCGCCGGACCCGGCCGAGCAGGTGGCTACCGGCCCGGCGGCGCGCCTTCCAGTATCGCGATTGCGCCAGCCAGCCGACTTATGACCTTGTCGCGCCCCAGCGCATGCATCGTGTGGAACAGAGGCGGCGCCACAGCCCGGGCCGTGATCGCGACCCTGATCGCGCCAAACAACTGCCCCGGCTTCAGGCTGAGCCGGGCCGCAAGCCCGCGAAACGCACCCTCCAGCGGCGCCGGGGTAAAGTCAGGCCAGTCCAGAGCCAGCTGCCTGGCTTCCGCCAGCGCTGCGCCGGTCGAGGCAGCGTCCATGCCTTTCTGGACAATGGCCTCGCTGGCAGGGCTGATCTCGCCTTCAAAGAACAGGGCAAGCGACTCAGGGGCCTCGCCGAGCCGTTTCAGCCTGTCCTGGACCATCGGGACAAGCTCGCCCACCCGTCCGGCGTCGAGTGGCCGGCTCACGGAGGGCCACGGGGCGGTCTGCGACCGCTCCAGGAACGGCATGATGGCCTCGGCCAGCGCAGCCGGCGGCATGTTCCGCACATAGACACCGTTCATCCAGTCGAGCTTCTCGGAATCAAAGACCGCCGGGGAGTCGTTGATGCGGTCCAACGAAAAGCGCCTCGTGATCTCAGCCCGGCTCATCACCTCATCGTCGCCCCCCGGCGACCACCCCAGCAGCGCCAGGAAGTTGAACACGGCATCGGGCAGGTACCCCATCTCCCGGTACTCAAGCGCGGATGCCGCGCCGTGGCGCTTGGAGAGCTTTGACTTGTCACTGCCCAGGAGCAACGGCAGGTGCGTGTAAACCGGCCGGTCATATCCAAGGGCGCGATGCAACAGCACGTGCCACGGCGCGGTTGAGATCCACTCGTCACCGCGCAACACGTGGGTGATGCGCATCTCGTGGTCGTCCACCACGTGGGCGAGGTGATAAGTCGGCAGCCCGTCAGACTTCATGATCACGAAGTCCTGGATTCGGGCAGACTCGAACTTGATCTCGCCCCGGACAGTGTCCGTGAAGGCGATCTCGCCGTGGTCCGGGACCTTCAGGCGGACGACGACCGGCACCCCGCGCTCCCGCGACGCCCGTAGCT
>CAYWBD010000279.1:0-4317 GCA_964456315.1 uncultured Thermoflexus sp. | reverse complement strand
GGCGCGGCGCCGCTGTTCGCCTGGGGCGCGGTGTGCGTCTATTTCGCCAGCACACGTCCCAGCTTCATCCTGGCGCACTGGAAGCTTCTGGCCGGGGCGCTGCTACTGACATTCGGGGCTACGGGCATCATGGGGATGATCGCGGCCCCGGCCGGGAGCCCGACCGGTGACTTTCTGGGCGGCCGGCTCGGAGCGCTGGCCGTCAGCGCCCCGGACAACTGGGACCCCGCCACCATGAACGCCGGCCATTACGCGCTAGGGTCATTGAGGGTCGCCGTACTGTTCGCGATGGCCGGCGCCACAGTTGCGCCGCTGGCCGCCCTCAAAGTGTCACTCTGGGTGTCCAACGCCACGATCGGCGCGTACGGCTGGGCCGCAGCGGGGGTCGCCACACTGTGGGGCAGGTACGACGCCTACCGGTTCAAGCGGGACCTCAAGCGCCCCAAGCCCGCTGCCTCGGAGACTGCGCCCGCTGACGATATGCAGGCAGGGATGACTGACAAGGACCTCGCAGAGTACGAGGACCGTATCTCAGCGCCCCAAAAGCCCGCAGAGAAGGCCAAGGCTGCCGCCCACGTCCACGCTGAGCCACACAACGGCGGGACGCCGCATGCGGACGCGAAGCCGGGCACCGCGGACGCCCACGCTCCTGCGTCTACTCACCACGAGGCTGCCGACGCGCACGGCCGGCCTCTACAGGCGACGGTCACGAAGCCCGCCCCGCCTCCGCCAGCGGTCGCGCCACCACCACCGAATTTCCGCTGGACGTTCCCGCAAGTGAACATGCTCAAGGTGGCGCCGCCCGGCGGCGTCAAGCAGTCCGAGATCGACGCGACCAGCCAGCTGATTGTCGACACGCTTGAGCAGCACGGCATCCAGGTCAGCGTTGACTCCGTGCACAGCGGGCCGACCGTGACCCAGTACGGGCTCAAGCCAGGCTGGGAAGGCCGCGCCAACGTCGACCCTGCGCTCGTCAAGCGCGTCCGGGTGGACACCATCTTGAACCGGGAGAAGGACCTCGCGCTCGCGCTAAAGTCGCCGAGCCTGCGCTTTGAGGCCCCCGTGCCGGGCGAGGCCGTCGTCGGCATCGAGGTCCCCAACCAGAAGCCCACGCCGGTCACCTTGCGGTCGGTCATGGATACCGAAGAGTTCAGGAAGTTCGCCGCGACCGCGGCGCTGCCTGTGCCGCTGGGGCTATCAACGGGGGGCGAGGCCGTATTCACGGACCTTGCGAAGATGCCACACCTGCTCATTGCCGGGGCGACGGGCTCGGGCAAGAGCGTGTGCGTGAACGCCATCATCACGGGCCTGCTCATGACCCGGTCCCCGTACCAGGTGCGCATGGTGATGGTCGACCCCAAACGGGTGGAGTTAACCCCGTACGCGGGCATACCGCACCTGTTTCACCCGGTGGTTGTGGAGCCCGGCCGCGCCGTCCCGATCCTGAAGTCCCTCATCAACGAGATGATGGGCCGGTTCCGCACCCTGGAGTCCGCCGGGGTCAAGAACATAGCGGCGTTCAACCTGAAGTCGCTGCACAAGATGCCCTACATCGTGGTGCTGGTCGACGAGCTTGCCGACCTGATGCTCACCGCGGCGGGAGACACCGAACGGCTGCTGGTGCGCCTGGCGCAGCTGGGCCGGGCGACGGGCATGCACCTGGTCGTCGCCACGCAGCGGCCATCGGTCGATGTGGTCACGGGCCTGATCAAGGCGAACTTTCCGAGCCGCATCAGCTTTGCAGTGAGCTCGCAGGTGGACTCGCGGACGGTGATTGATTCTCCGGGCGCAGAAAAGCTGCTCGGCCGGGGGGACATGCTGTTCCTGCCCGTGGACAAGCCCAAGCCGCAGCGCATACAGGGCGCGTTCCTGAGCGACATAGAGGCGGAAACGGTGGTCGGTTTCTGGCGTGCAAATGTCGGACCGGCGCTGCCGCAGCTCGAGGTCCAACTCGAGGAAGAGCACGGCATGCCGGGCGAGCTGGGCGGCGACGGCGACGGGTCGGAGTCCCTGGTCGAGCAGGCCGCCGGGCTGGCCAAGACGCAGAAGACGCTCTCGACCTCGCTCCTCCAGAGGCGCCTGCGCATCGGCTACCCGCGGGCGGCGCGGCTCATGGACGAGCTGGAAGAGCAGGGTGTCGTCGGCCCGGGGGAGCCTGGCAAGCCACGCCACGTCATCGGGAACTCTTAGGACGCCACCGCCCCGCGGATGGCCCGCTGCTGGCATACCTGTGCGCCGTCGGAGGCCTAAGGCCGGTCCCGGACCGCGCCAGAGCCACGACGGAGCAAGCCGCGCCTCATCTTGCGACGTACCTCCTTTAGCGGGACGACTGAGCACGCAGCAGTCGGGACGGGGTGGCGAGCGGCCGTCGGGCACCGTGCAGCGCGCCCCTTTAGCAATGTCTGTGCCAAACTAGAGGCCTAGCCATTTCTTGCCGGCCCGCGCCGAGGGCAAGGCTTTGAGCGATTTACCCAGCCGCGCCGCGCCGCGTCCAGAGGACGGACAGGCGCCCCAGGCCGAGCTGGACCTTGGGGCTCTGCGCTCCACTTGCCTGGCTTGTGGAGGGCGGCTCGCTGACTCTGACCTCTATCGCAGGCTAAAGGTCTGCCCGCACTGCCGGTTCCATTACCACATGGCCGCCCGTGCCCGGATAGCCGCGCTCGCCGATGAGGGGTCGTTCGACGAGACATCGGGCATGATCGAGTCGCTTGACCCGCTGGAGTTTTCAGCGCGGGCCACCTACAAGTCGCGAGTCCTCAACGACCAGAACCGGACCGGCCTGCGCGAGGCCGCGGTGACGGGGACTTGCCTGGTCGGGGGCCACGAGGCCGTGGTAGTCGTGCTCGACTTCGGCTTCCTCGGCGGGAGCATGGGCCTGGTCGTAGGCGAAAAGGTCGCCCTTGCGCTAGAGCTCGCGGCGCGCAAGAAGCGCCCGGTGCTGGCGGTCATCACCAGCGGGGGAGCGCGCATCCAGGAGGGCGTGCTGTCTCTGATGCAGATGGCCAAGACGGTCGTGGCCGCTGACGACCTGCACTCTGTCGGGGTGCCTTTGATATCGGTCCTGGGCAACCCGGCGACCGGGCAGGTGCTAGCCAGCTTTGGCTCCCTCGCCGACATCATCCTGGCGGAGCCTGGCGCCCACATAGGCTTCTCGCCTTTCCGCGAGGTCCGGGAGGCCTCGGAGCAGGACGTCGGGGCGGACGAGTACGCTGCAGAGGACTTTTTCGCGCATGGTCAGATAGACCGGATCGTAGACCGGGAGCACCTGAAGCACGTAGTGGCGTCAGTGCTGGAGCTGCTGTCGCCGGAGTTCAAGCTGGAGGTGCGGGGGAAGTCCAAGGTCGCACGGCCGCGGCTCACCCCCCGGGAGCCCTGGGAGATGGTCCAGCTGGCCCGGCGCCCGGACCGGCCGCGGGCGCGGGACTATGTCGAGCGGACGCTTTCTGGGTTTGTTGAACTCCACGGCGACCGCCTCAATGGCGACGACCCGTCGGTGATCGCCGGCCTGGGCAGGCTTGATGCCGAGCCGGTGATTGTTATTGCCCAACAGAAGGGCGAGGCGGCGCACCGCGTGCCGGATGCGAACGGGCGGTCGCACCCCGGTTTCCCGGACCTGCGGGGCGAGATCACCCCTGAGGGGTTCCGGAAGGCGACGCGCATGGTGCAACTAGCCGCGCGTTTCCGGCTGCCGGTGGTCTCGTTCGTGGACACGCCGGGCCCGAAGCTGGGGCTGGACGTAGAGCGTCGCGGCCTGGCGAACGCCATCTCAGGGCTGCTCGGGACGATGCTGAAAGCGGAAACGCCGACCGTCTCGGTGCTAATTGGTGAGGGCGGCTCAGAGGCGGCGCTAGCCTTCGGCGTTGCCGACCGCGTCCTGATGCTCCAGAACGCGATCTTCACCCCGATCTCCCCCGAGGGCGGAGCGGCGCGGGAACTCCGGGACCCCGAAGGCGCCGAAGATATGGCGCGGTCGCTCAAGCTGACGTCCACGGACTGCCTCGCGATGGGTGTGATCGACGCCGTCGTTCCGGAGCCGCCAGAGGGCGCTCACGCGTCGCCAGAAGAGGCTGCCCGGCTGCTGCGTAGGACGCTTATCCGGGAGCTGATCGACCTGAACGATTCGGGCCGTTCAAGCCTGGTGAAGCGGCGTCGCAAGAAGTTCCGCACCATGGGCGAGTACAGCAAGGAGGCCCGCGGCGAGGCCAGTCGCGAGCTCCACACGTGGCGGTCGGTGATGGTGCGCGGCTTCCGGCGTCGCAGGCGCGACGGCGACGCTGCCCCGGCGGAAGAGGCGATGCTGCAGGACGGCGCGCGCTT
>CAYWBD010000278.1:0-11496 GCA_964456315.1 uncultured Thermoflexus sp. | reverse complement strand
GCGTACTGCACGTAGAACACCGGGTTGTCGCTGGACTGTTTCTTGGCCAGGTCCACGTCGAACTCCATCTGCGAGTCCGGCGACCGGCTCAGGAAGGTGTAGCGGCAGGCATCTGGGCCCACATCGTCGAGCAGCTCGCGGACCGTGACGACCACGCCCTTGCGCTTCGAGAAGCGGGTCGATTCTCCGCCCTGCTTGAAGCTGACGAGCTGGTTGAGGATGATCGTGAGATTTTCCGGGTCCGCACCAAGGGCCTTCACGAGTGCCTTCATCCGGCTCACGTGGCCGTGGTGGTCCGCGCCCCAGACGTTGATGACCCGCTTGAAGCCGCGCTTGAAGAACTTGTTGTAGTGGTACGCGATGTCGGTGCCGAGGTAGGTTGGCCCGCCCTCGCCGGACCTGATGACGACGTTGTCCTTTTCTTCGCCCAGCAGGGTCGACAGGAACCACTTCGCGCCTTCGCGCTCTCCGATGTAGCCGCGCTTGGAAAGGAGGTCGAGGGCCTCGTCGAACTGGCCGTTATCGAGAAGTGACTGCTCACTGAACCAGTTGTCGTAGCGGACGCCCAGGTCTTCCAGGTCCTGCTTGATTACAGCGAGCGTGCGCTCCAGAGCGATGGGCGCGAGCGCCCCGATGACTGGGTCTTTCGGTGCGCCCGCCAGCCGCGCCCCGTGGGACGCGAACAGTTCCGCGCCCAGGTCCTTCAGGTACTCGCCCGGATAGGAAGGCTCAGGGAGCGGGACGTCCTGCCCTGCGGCTTGCAGGAACCGGACGTACAGGGTGTCGTAGAACACCTTCATCTGGTTGCCGCCGTCGTTGACGTAATACTCCCGCTGCACGTCAAACCCGGCGGCCGCGAGCACGTTCGCCAGCGTTGAGCCAATGACCGCGCCCCGGGCGTGCCCCACATGCAACGGCCCCGTCGGGTTCACGCTGACGAACTCAACCTGCACCCGTCCGCGGTTGCCCGTGTCCACGTCCCCGTAGCGGTCCCCGGCGGCGCGGATGACGTTGACCCGCTCCCTGAGCCAGTTGTCGGCGACCGTGAAGTTGACGAAGCCGGGAGGGGCGACCGCGACTTTGCCAATCAGCGGGTCGGCGGGCAGCGCTGCGGCGACCCGCCTGGCGATTTCGAGAGGCGCCATGCGCATGGCACGAGCGAGTTTTAAGGGGAGGCTGGTCGAAAAGTCCCCGTGCGACGGGTCCTGGGGCTTTTCGATGACGACCTCGACGTCGCCCGCTGCCGGGAGCGCGCCACTTGACTGCGCCGCGGCGACAGCGTCCTTGACGAGCCTGGCAACTATTTCGGAGGTGCGCATTTTCGAGCGGCCCGATCTCGCTGAGGAAACCCCGATGCTAGCACAGCCAATCCGTTCGTCCGCATCTCGCAGTTATACTGGCGCCGCCGCTGCACGGACGCAGCCGGCCCAGGCTCTGGAGGCCAATATGCCAGGCAACCCGAAACAGCGGCGCGCCAGCGCGAAGGCGGCACCGGAAGTCGAGACCCCTGAAGAGATCAGCCGCATGGGCGACCTGGCCGGTGTGCAGATCTCTGTTGAGCAGGCCCGCTGGGTCGCTGGCAAAATCGCCCAGCGTCGCGCCGCGGTGGAGGCAGTTCGCGGCCTGCCGTACCAGGGCTACGAACCGGCAAACGCGTTCAGGCCGCCCGAGTACCGGTAGGGGAGTACGGCGATGACAAAGCCCCGGTCAGGCGCAGACCTCGCGTACGCGTCGGTCAGCGACCTTGCGCCCATGCTCCGCAGCGGCGCGCTGTCGCCCGTCGCGCTCACGCAGGCCGCACTCGACCGCACCAGCCGCCTCAACCCGAAGCTCAACGCCTACCTGAAGGTCTTCGAAGATGGCGCGCTCAACGCGGCCCGGGAAGCCGAGCGAGAGATCAAGGCCGGGCGTTACCGCGGGCCACTGCACGGCATCCCCATCGGGCTGAAGGACCTCGTCGATGTCGCCGGGCAAGTGACCACCGGTGGGACGAAGATCCTCCGCGATAACGTGGCGAAGCAGGACGCCACGGTTACTCGACGCCTGCGGGACGCCGGGGCAATCATCACGGGCAAGCTGGCGATGGTCGAGTTTGCCATGGGCGCGACCGGGCTGAACCCGCACTATGGCGACACGCCCAACCCCTGGGACGCCACCCGCGTCGCCTGCGGGTCCAGCAGCGGCTCAGCCGCGGCGGTCGCGGCCGGGCTGGTCGTCGGCGCGCTGGGCAGCGACACCGGAGGCTCCATCAGGATGCCGGCTGCGGTGTGCGGCATCGCAGGCCTGAAGCCCACATACGGCCGCATCTCCCGCCACGGCGTGCTGGACCTGAGCTGGAGCTGTGACCACGTTGGGCCGATGGCCCGGCGAGTGTCAGACTGCGCACACATGATGAACGCGCTGGCAGGCCATGACCCTGCCGACCCTGCGAGCAGCACAGCGCCGGTGCCGGACTTCGCGGCTGGCCTGGGTCAGGGGTTGCGCGGCATCAGACTTGGGGTGCCTCAGCACTACTTCTTCGACGATGTGGACCCCGAGGTAGAGAAGGCGGTCCGGACGGCAGTCGCTCTCATGGAGCGCAACGGCGCGGAAGTTGTCAAGGTCGCAATGCCCTGGGTCGCCGTGGGCAGGGCCATCAACATGCGCGTCGTCATGCCCGAGGCCGTCGCCGTCCACGAGAAGTGGATCGCAGAGCGTCCTCAGGACTACAGCCCGGAAGTGCGGGCCCGCATCCTGGCGGACATCACGACGCCGGCCATCGACTACATCAGGGCGCAGCGTGCGCGCCGCTGGTTCTCGGCGCAGATGGCTGAGGCAATGCGCGGCGTGGACGTACTGGTAACCCCGACGGTGCCGACGCAGACGCCGACCATCGAGGCCTGCACCCCGCCGCCGGGGGGACACGAGGGCCGGGACGGACAGCGCCTGGCCATCTTCACCGGCGTGTTCAACGCCACCGGCCAGCCGTCGTTGTCTGTGCCGTGCGGGTTCACGAAAGACGGGATGCCCATCGGCATGATGATCACGGGCAAGCCCTTCGACGAAGTGAACGTGCTGCGCGTGAGGGACGCCTACGAGTCGCTGACCGCCTGGCACAATCGCCACCCGCCGGTATAGGCGCACGGCGGTCAGGGTCAAACTCGCTTGCAGTGGCCGCTCGCCTTGAGCCTGTCGAAGGGCCTCGGCAGGTCGTCTGTGCCGACTCGCAGGCGGCACCGTTCGCCCTGAGCTTGTCGAATGGCGCTGGCCGACCCTTGAATCGACCGAAAAAACGTGTCTGAAACGCCCGAGCCCTCGTGGGCCTTACTCGATAGTCGGCCCGGCCCGGTTGACATCGACGGCGCGTCGCCGTACCGTCGGCCAGCCGATCGTATGGCGCGGCCACACCTGACGCTTGCAGGGGGAACGCAATGCCCAGCTACCTAGCGCTTTGCAACTGGACCGACCAGGGGATCAAGAACGTCAATGGCAGCCCGGCGCGGCTGGACGCGGTCAAACAGGCCGCACAGGCCGCCGGCGGCCGGGTGATCTTCTTTTACATGACGATGGGCGAGTACGACTTCGTGCTCGTGGTGGAGGCGCCCAACGACGAGGTCGCCGCTCGCCTGCTCCTGGGGTCGGCTATGGCGGGCAACGTCCGCTCGGTGACGATGAAGGCGTTCACTGAGGACGAGTACCGTCGCGTACTCGGCGGGTTGCCGTAGCGGTCGTGGATGCCCGGACATTCCTGGCGAACATGCGGTCGGTCTCCGACGGCTTCGCGAATGAGCGCAAAGACCGCATGCGACGGCGCGAGCTCCGCAAGGCCGACTTCGACCAGTTAGCCGGGGCCGGGTTTCTCCTCACCGGGGTCCCTGCCCGGATGGGTGGCCTGTGGGACAGCGTCGGCCAGTCCACCCGGACGGTCTGCGAGGCCCTCCGGGTGCTGGCGCATGGCGACCCATCGGTCGCTCTGGTGGCTTCCATGCACCCGGCAGTGATACTGACCCTCGGCTGGCTGCCAGAGCTTGACGCGCCGGACCAGTACCAGGCGCAGTGGAAGGCGCAGCGGGAGTGGGCGTTCAACACCGCGCTCGCCGGGCACTGGTGGGGCACGATCACGTCCGAGCCTGGCAGCGGCGGGGACATTGCAAAGTCGAAGGCGGTCGTGCGGAACAACCCGAAGACCGGCGCGGACGGGCTGACAGGCGCCAAGCACTTCGGGAGCGGGTCCGGGGTGACCTCGTTCATGGTGACCGCCGCCATCCCCGAAGGAGAGGACCGGGCCGACTTTTTCTATCTGGACATGCGCGGCGCCCCGTGGGACGGCACGACGGGTGTGAAGCTCGTTGCGCCCTGGGACGGCTACGGCATGACAGCGACGCAGAGCCACGGGATGCAGTTCGACGGCTTCCCGGCGACGCGCGTGGCGTGGCCGAACGGCGACGCGGCGCGCCTGGATGCCCGCGGCGGGTGCGTGCCGTGCATGTTCGCGGCTGTCGTAGTCGGCGTCCTGGACGTGTCGGTCGAGACTGCCCGGGCGCAGCTCATCCCGAAGAAAGACTCGATGCGGGCCTATGAGAAGACGGAGTGGGCCACAGTCCAGTCCGAGTACTGGCAGGTGCGCCAACTTTACGAGGGGATGCTGCGCGCCCAGGAAACCGCCCCGGCGCCGCAGGACCGCTATGAGGCGTTGCTCGGGAAGACCGCCATCGCAGGGCTGACCGAGACCGCGCTCGGCCGGATCACCCGCGTGCTTGGCGGCGGTACGTTCTCCCGCTCTTCGCCCTTCATCCAGTGGCAGCTCGACTCCCGTGCGCTCGGGTATCTCCGCCCGCCGTGGGGACTCGCCTATGACCAGATATTCGAGATGTGCTGGTCTATCGGCAAGGAACAGATGTAACTCTGCGGCGCCGGTCACACACGGCGACTGCATTGGGCCAGCCCCGAGGCCCCGTGCGAGCACCGGGCCACAGGCGGCGCGGGTCTGCCTTGCCCGGAGTCAGAGCCAGGCGCGGTAGGACACTTCGACACGGGACAGCGTTGACGGCTTGAACGCAGCAGCCCGCACCGGGAGGAGACGGTGCGGGCTGGAATAGTGAGGCGTTGTCGTTAGGTCGCGGAGGCGCCTCGTTTCAGCGGCTCCGGCCAATGTCTACTGCGGGGTCGCCGTCGCATTCTTCAGGTAGATCGCCCCGCCGGACTGATAGGCGTCCGAGCGCCCCGTGTATAGCCCGGTCAGGTCTATCTTGAGCACCGCGGAGACCTCAATGTCGCCCTTGATCAGCCAGCTGGCGCTCGTCGAGGCGTCAGCAATGACTCCGGTGATCGTCCCAGTGTCGAAGACGTCCAGGAAGATCGGCGCGAAGGTCCCGTAGCCCGCGATGCACGGCGCAAGAGGACCAGGCAGCGGGGCAAAGCAGGCGTACTCACCCTTGCCAGTGATAGTCGCCGCCGTCTGCACGCTCAGGCCGGACCCGATTGCGGCGTGCCCGGCAAGCGGTCCGGAAAGCTTGCCCGATGCCACTTCAGCGGTAAGGCTGACCAGGCCCGCTGGCGTCACCGCGGAGTAAGGGACCTGTTTCACCACCTCGATTCTCAAGTACGCGACCGAGTCGTGCAGGCTGACAACAGGCAGGCCCGGCGCGAAGTACGGCGTGATCTTTGGGCACCCATCCCCGCTGCAATTGCTCGAGGCGACGGTGGCGAGCACCATCTCGTTGCGTGTCGACACCGTCGCCCCGATTGCCTTGCCGCCCGCAATGTCGAACCGGGCAGTTGAGGACGTCGGGTTGCTCGAGTCCAGCGACCCGCCGACGTACGCGACTGGCGCGACCGCGTCGAACTTCGCCACAGGCCCATCCGCTGACGCCGCCAGCCCGGCTGTCAGGCTGGCGAAGGCCGCCAGGACCACCGCCCCGAGCTTCTTCTTCTGCATGACGTCATTTCTCCTTGGGAGGGCCGCTGCCTCGCCGGGTCATCCGGCCAGTGTGCCCGCCGGGACTGCTGGCGTGCTTGGCCCTCAAATCCACCCTAGTCGCGGCGCCTGTTGACAAGAGCCCCGCCGGGGCCACACGATGCCGTCCAGCCGGGCACGGGCTTCGCGCCTGGAGGCTCGCCGGCCGTAAAGGAATGGTGTGAACCGGTGTGCGGAGGGAGTGGGAGAGCCACGTCAGGGCCAGATCGAGGCCTGGAGGCAGTCGCGGCGGCGGCGCCGTGGCGCGGGGCCAGAGCAAGGGGGCCGGGCGACTAGAGGGGCGTCGCTGCGGCCGGGACTGGCACGCAGGCCAGCAGCTTCGGACAAGACGAAGGGCCGGAGCGCGGCTCCGGCCCCAGTTCAAGTGCAGATTGGTCGGGGCGGGAGGATTTGAACCTCCGACCACTTGTACCCCATACAAGTGCGCTACCAGGCTGCGCTACGCCCCGCACGGGAAAGAATAGCACTGCGACGCCAGGTCAACCCTCTCAGATCAGCGCACCCGCCACCTGTCCGCGGTTCAGCGTGCGTCCGTGGTCCAAGTTCGGGTGTTGGCTGGCGGCGGCTATACTGAAATGCCGACAGACCCCGCCAGGTCCGGTGAGGCTGGAGGTCGTCCAGAAATTCTGCGTCTGCGATTGAACTCAGGCCGAGATCCTGAACCAAGTTCAGGCTGAAGTAATCTGGATGGCCTCTAGGCCTCCCCTACACCCGCCATTCATTCAGCCGAGTCCCCACATTGAAAGACGCGTCAGTAGTTTCCGGTCAGAGCACCCCCCCGTCGCGCCTACGCGCCGAGGCGGATGTGCTTGCCCGTCGCGTCCGGGACACTGTGGGGCGGCTTTGACCTGCCCTCCAGAGAAAACCGCATTGCGGCTTTAGAGGCCGAGTCGGGCGCGGAAGGCTTTTGGAACGACGCCATGCGGGCGCAGGCCAAGATGCGGGACCTCTCTTCCCTCAAGGCCGAGGTCACCGCCTGGCGGGACCTCGAGAGCCGGGCCGGCGGGCTCGTCGAGCTGATCGCTCTCGCGCTGTCCGAGTCTGATGACTCCATCACGTCGCAGTGCTCGCAGGAACTGTCGGTCCTGCAGCGCACGCTCGACGAGCTTGAGTTCAACCTCCAGTTCAATGGCGAGTACGACGACCGGCCTGCGCTGGTCAGCGTCAAGCAGGGCGCCGGCGGCGTGGAGGCGCAGGACTGGGCAGAGATGCTGTTCCGGATGTACTGCCGCTGGGCCGAGAGGCGCGGCTTCAAGTACGAGGTGCTGGATCACACCCCGGGCGAGGAGGCGGGCATCAAGGCCGCCACGGTGAAGATCGACGGCCACTACGCGTACGGGTACATGCGCGGAGAGCGCGGCGTCCACCGGCTTGTCCGGCTCTCGCCGTTCGACGCGGACCACTTGCGCCACACCAGCTTCGCGCTCATCGAGGTGCTGCCAGAGCCGGACGAGCGGCAGGAAATCGCCGTCAAGCCCGATGACATCAAGTTCGAGGCTTTCAGGGCCGGGGGCCACGGCGGGCAGAACGTCCAGAAGACGTCCACCGCGGTGCGCATAACGCACCTGGCGACCGGCATCGTTGTCTCCGTGCAGAACGAGCGCTCTCAGGGCCAGAACAAGGAAATCGCCATGCGCATCCTACGGGCGAGGCTCCTGGACGTGGAGAACCAGAAGCGGGCCGCCGAGCATGCCCGGCTCAAGGGCGACCATGTTGCTGCTGAGTTCGGGCGGCAGGTGCGGAACTACGTGCTTCACCCCTACCACCTGGTGAAGGACACCAGGTCCGGGTACGAGACGTCGAACACGCAGGCCGTCCTCGACGGGGAGATCGACGAAGTCCTGAAAGCGACGCTCCGGGCACAGATCTCATAGCCGCTTCCGGGCACCGGGTAGGGTATTCTCAGTCTGGCGCCAGGTACGTTTTCAATCCGCCGGGGTGGTCATGTGCGTATCTACCCGATAGCCAGTCCCGGTTAGTCTGGCGATAATCCCTGATTGATGAGCCCGGCGTTAGCGTCCTGCCCGGGCGGCGTTTCTTAGTGACCCCTCGGGGGTGAAGAGGGTCCCTGACATATGCGTAGGCTCTTACCCGTCGTTATCGCTAGCGTGTCCATCCTGGCGGTCGCTGCATGCGGCGGCAGCGGCTCTGAGGCAGCGTCGCCCACTGCGTTGTCAACGCCGCCGCCGGCACGGGCGACTGCGCCTGCAATCGCACCAGAACTCCAGGCGACCCCTGCGACCTCTGCCGGCGCAGGGCAGCCGGTCATCGGCGGCACGCTGCGGCTGAACTGGTCAGACCCGCCGACTCTGGACCCGGCCCTGGTGACGGACACCACTTCCGCGGGCGTGATCGTCGAGACCTTCAGCGGTCTGGTCAGCCTGAACACCGACCTCCAGATCGTCCCGGACCTTGCCGAATCGTGGACGATCTCCGGCGGCGGGACCATCTATGAGTTCAGGCTCCGCCGGGACGTCAAGTTCTCCAACGGTGACCCCATCACCGCCAGCGACTTCAAGTACTCGCTGGAGCGGGCACTGCACCCGGACACTGAGTCCGCGGTCGCCGAGATCTACCTGGGCGACATCGTAGGCGCAAAAGAGGTCATCGAGGGCCGGGGCCGCGTCTCCAACGTCGCCGGCATCGAGGCCGTTGACGAGCGCACGCTGCGCCTGACCATCGACGCGCCCAAGGCCTACTTCCTAGCCAAGCTCACCTACCCGACGGCGTTTGTCGTGAACAAGGGCAACGTGACCACCGGCGGCGAGCAGTGGACAGAGAAGCCGGTGTCAAGCGGGCCGTTCATCATCAGCGAGTACAAGGTCGGGCAGCGCATCACGCTCACCCGCAACGAGAACTACTGGGGCCGCAAGGCCTACCTGGACAAGGTGGTCTTGAACCTGGCCGGCGGGCAGAGCATGGCCATGTACGAGAACGACGAGGTGGACCTGACCGGTGTCGGGCTGGCCGACCTGGAGCGCGTCCAGGACCCGGCGGAGCCCTTGAACAAGGACCTCGTGGTGATCCCGCCGCAGTTCGACGTCTCATACGTCGGCTTCAATGTCACCAAGCCCCCCTTCGATGACCAGAAGTTCAGGCAGGCGCTGAACTACGCCGTGAACAAGGAGCTGATCTCAGAGCAGGTCTACTCCAACCTGGTGGTACCTGCGTACGGGATCCTGCCCCCGAATTTCCCCGGCTTCTCAGATAAGGTCCAGGGCCTGAAGTTCGACCCGGACAAGGCGAAGAAGCTGCTGTCTGAGTCCAAGTACGCCGACAGCGCCACCCGGCCGAGGATCATCGTCACGATCCCCGGCACCGGCGGCTCACCGAGCCTGGACATCGAAGTCGTCGCCGACATGTGGAAAAAGGTGCTGGACGTTGACATCGAGATCCAGCAGGTCGAATGGGCGACGTATTTGCAGGACTTGAACCGCAAGCGCCTCCAGGCCTGGGGCGGGCTCGGCTGGTCGGCCGACTACCCGGACCCGCAGGACTTCATCGACATCCTGTTCTACTCAGAAAGCCCGGGCAACCACGGCTCCTACAACAACCCGGACGTGGACAGGAACGCGCTGGCCGCACGCACGGAGCAGGATGTCGCCAGGCGGATACAGCTTTACAACGCCGCTGAGCAGGCCATCGTGGACGACGGCGCATGGCTGCCAATGTGGTTTGACACCGACAGCAAGGCGCTGATCAAGCCCTGGGTGAAGAACTATAAGTTCACGCCGATCATCGTGCCCAAGTACAAAGACGTGTTCATCCAGAAGTAGGCCGGCCTAATCCCCTCTCCCCTTGCGGGAGAGGGTCAGGGTGAGGGGTACGAACGGGGCCCTTCGACAAGCTCAGGGCGAGCGGGTCGTTGACCAGCGTTCCCCTCTCCCGCCGGGAGAGGGTCAGCGTGAGGGGCACCGCACAGGGCAACGACAGACAAGACAGTCGCAGGGGCGTCGCGAATAGCGCGGCGCCCCTGCGACTTTAAAGTCAATCTGGACGTAGCACCACGTGGCGGTCTTGACATCCTCCCGGTTTGGCTGGAAAGTCCCCGTAATGCTGGACTACATCGCCCGGCGGCTGCTCTGGTTACCGGTCCTGCTCATACTGGTGTCCCTGTTCGTGTTCGTGCTCGGCCAGTACGGGCCGGGAGACCCGGTCGAAGTAAGGTTGGGCCAGAACTACACACCGGAACGGGCGGAGCGCCTCCGGGAGCAGCTTGGCTTTGACGACCCGTTCTGGACCCAGTATTTCCGCTACATCTCGCACGCCTTGCGCGGCGACTTCGGCGAGAGTTTCAGGTACCAGGGCAGGCAGGTGACATCGGTAATCGGCCCGCCGATGTGGGTTTCATTCCAGCTCAACCTGGCGGCGGAGATCGTGACCCTGCTCGTCGGGCTCCCACTGGGCTTCTACGTCGCAAAGCGCCAGGGCACCTGGAGAGACCCCGCGATCGTCGTCGGGTCGCTGGTCCTGACGTCCATCCCGATCTTTATCAGCGCGCCGTTTCTTGTGGTCATTTTTGCGCTGAACCTGGACTGGGTCCCGACTTCCGGGTGGGGCGGCTTCTTCGACGCCCGGATCGCGTTGCCGGCGCTGGCTATCGGCATAGGCGGCATCGCCGGGATCGTCCGGTACATGCGCGCCGCGACGCTGGATGTCGTCGGGCAGGACTACATCCGGACCGCGCAGGCGAAAGGGCTCAGCCAGCGGATCGTCAACACGCGCCACATCGCCAGGAACGCCCTGTTGCCGATCGTGACGATACTCGGCTTCACCTTCGCCGGGCTAATCGGCGGCTCGTTCATCGCAGAGCTGCTCTTCGGCATCCCGGGTATGGGGCGGCTGGCCTTGGAGGCGGTCACACAGCGCGACTACAACGTGATCATGGCGCTGGCCCTTATTAGCGCGATTGCGCTCGTGGCCGTCAACCTGGTGGTGGACATCGCGTACACGGTCGTCGACCCACGGATAAGGCTCCGCTGATGGCACAGCCCGCAACGGTGGGCGCCGCAGGCACTGCCGAATTGACGCAGGGCCGTGGCCCGGTCGCACTGGCGTGGCACAGGTTCCGGCGCAAGCGGCTGGCGATGGTGTGCCTGGTGATGGTCATCGTGCTTTACGCGGCGGGAGTGCTCGCCCCGTTCATCTCGACGCACTCCTACAGCGAGACAGACTTGTCCCAGACCCAGAAGGCCCCGAGCACCGGGCACTGGTTCGGCACCGACCGCCTTGGCCGGGACATCTATACGCGCACTCTGTGGGGTGTGCAGACGACGGTGCTGCTGACGGTGATATCCGTGTTCTCGGGCGGCATCGTGCTCGGCGTGACGCTCGGCCTGATCTCCGGGTATTTCCGCGGCTGGCCGGACATGGTCCTCCAACGGTTAGGCGAGGTTACCGCGGCGTTCCCGTCCGCGCTGCTGATCATCCTGCTCGCGGCAACTCTGAGGCCACGCTTCCTGGACATCGCGCGCAGCGTCGAAGACTCGACCTCGTTGTCGGGCATCGTCCGCAGCGGCGTTGTCGACTTCGTGATCCTG
>CAYWBD010000277.1:0-3896 GCA_964456315.1 uncultured Thermoflexus sp. | reverse complement strand
GCCCAATCGGGCTAGCGACCACTCCCCCGAGAAAAACGCCGCCGATGAAAAACGATGATTGCCCGAGTGGGCATATCGTCTCCACCGAAGTTGAACAACCGGGGGGATGTTCTTCGAGTTATGGACCTGGTGTCTTAGCCAGTGGCTAACTGTGGTGCCCAAGGACCTTGTTGACCGGTGATCTCGCGCCATTGGCTCGAACTGGTTGCGAAGGCACCGGGCCGAAGGAATAGTGGGGCTCGTTGACCGCAGTTCCCGTCCGAGGCGTAGTGCATGCCTGGCGCCGCACCGGCTCGCCCGCGCCATGTGCTCCCAGCGCCGGTCGCGCAGCTGTCGGCGCTGGCCTGGGTGACCGAAGTGCGGCGGGCCGCCGTCATGTCGACCAGGGTCGCCCCCGTTCGACCGCGTGCAGGCTGCCGATGACCGTGATCAGACTATGCTGTGGACCATGGGGTTCAAAGCGTCGGCCATACGTGTTGACTTCCGGTCGGGCACCTCCCTGTCGGTGGTTCCATGCAATAACCGCGCCGGAGGCAACTCGCGGGAGCTCACGTTCCGCATCGGGCACGATTTGTCGGTCAAACCCCGCTCCGTTGCAGGGCTTTTTGCGCGTGACCCCTCTCGGCCACGTACAGCGTTGCCTCGTCCACAGGTGCTGCCGCGCCGCCATGTTGTGCGACCCTGTTTGCCGTGCATGAATGGCAACCATCTCCGCTGCGACAGGCCACCCCTCCGCATGGAGCTGCGGCACGGCCAGGCCGTCCATATTGGTCTCCACCGTGTCACTAATCCGGGCAAGGACCAGCCCCCGGCGGAGGCGCCGGGGGCATCCTGCTGCGGGTGCGTGCTTGGGGTACGGACAGTCCGGGCCTGCTGCGCCGCCGCTAGTTGAGTTTGGCGAGGCCTTCGTCGTAGAGGGCCTGCGGGAGCGCTACGTAGCCGACCTCTGCGGAAAGTACCGCGGCGTTCTTGAGGTAGTACTCGACGAAAGCTTTGACTTCGGGCCGGGCCATGGACTTCTTGTTCACGTAGATGTAGAGCGGCCGGGAAAGGGGCGAGTAGGTGCCGTCTTCGATCGTCTGCTTGGATGGCAGCACGCAACCCTTGCCGCCGTCCACAGACACCAGCTTCAGCTTGTCCTTGTTCTGCTCGAAGTACGCGAAGCCGAAGTAGCCGATGGAGCGGTCGTCTCCGGAAACGCCCCGCACCAGGATGTTGTCATCTTCGGACGGCGTGTAGTCCACGCGGTGCTGCTTCGCCTTGCCGTTGATGACCTCGGTGAAGTAGTCGAACGTGCCCGAGTCGGACCCCGGACCGTAAAGCCAGAGGTCCTGGTTAGGGAACTCCGGGCGGACCTGGTTCCATTTCAGCACGGTGCTGCCAGTGTCTGTGATCTTCTTGAGCTCTGCGGTGGTGAGGCAGGTCACAAACTTGTTGCCCGGGTGCACCATCACCGACAGGCCATCGAAGGCGACCTTGAACTCGATGTACTCAATGCCGTTCTTGAGGGCTGATTCCTTCTCGGTGGTCGATATCGGCCGTGAGGCGTCTGCGATGTCTATCTCGCCGACCACGAAGCGCTTGAAGCCGCCGCCGGTGCCGGAGATGCCGACTGGGACCTGGACGGCGCCGTTGGTCTTGCGGAACTCCTCTGCAACGGCCTGGGTGATCGGGAACACCGTGGAGGACCCGTCGATTTCGATGTTGCCCCGCAGAGCAACCGCAGGGGCGCTGGTCGCAGTGGGCTGCGCTGTGGGGGCCCTGGTCGGTACGACCGTCGTCGGCGCGGGAGCCTGAGCAGTGGCGGGCGCCGTGGTCGGCGGGACTGTCGTTGCCGGCCGGGCTGTAGGCGGTACCACCGTCGTCGGCTGAGTGGCCGGGGCGGCCACTGTCGAGGTTGCGACTTCCGACCCGCAGGCAACCGTTAGGGCGGCCGCCAGAGCCGCCAAGAGGAATCCGACGGCGAGGGCTCTGGGCCCGGCCATCATTCTGAACTTGTTCATATTCAAGGGTCTCCTTGCTTGCGCTCACCAGTTGGTGTCCTGACCGGCAACGAGGTGTGCCGTGTGGCCCGGCCCGCTGTGCAGCCGGGTTGTTATCAGGATGGGCACGGCACGTTAACAGACAGGGAGCGTCACATTAACGGACTGTTAAGCGGCCGCGCGGCCGCTATTCGGAGGTGAGGCGCGGCTCCCGCCGGCCAGGCGTTGGCGGGCCGGCGTCCAAGTCCTCTACTTATCGTTCAGGGCGGGAAGCTCGAAGGTGAACACAGCACCCTCGCCGAGCCTGCTTTCCGCCTTGATCGCGCCCCCGTGCGCCTGGACGATGTGCTTGGCGATCGCGAGCCCCAGGCCCGTACCCCCGCTGCCCCGGGATTGGTCTGCCTTGTAGAACCGCTCGAAGACGTGCGGTAGGTGTTCGGCGGCGATGCCGCTGCCTGAGTCCTTGACCGTCAGAACGACCGCCCGATCGCGACGATACGCGGACAGCGTGACGGAGCCGCCGGCGGGAGTGAACTTCAAGGCATTGGCGACAAGGTTGGACAGCACACGTTCCACCTGCGCCCGATCGGCGTTGAAGGGAGGGAGTTCCGGCTGGACGTCGCGCTTGATGGTGAGACCCGACACGTCGGCCTGATGCTTGAACTGGCGTGCCACCGACTCCAGGAGGCTCGCGGCGTCAAGGGGCGCCATGTGCAGGGGCGTCTGGCCTGATTCCAGCCTGGACAGTTCCAGCATCTCAACGACAAGCGCCTCCATGCGGTCGGCATCTTCCGCCATCGCGTTGACGAACTCCGCGGCGGCCTCGGGGTCTTTCAAGGCGCCCCGCTGGAGGGTCTCGACGGCGGCCTTGATGGAGGCGATGGGAGTCCGGAGTTCGTGCGACGCGTTCGAAACGAACTCGCGTCTGGTCACATCGACCCGCCGGAGGTCTGTAAGGTCGGTGACCAACACCAGCGCGCGCTGCGGACCGCTCTGACTGCCCAGCGGCACAGCCGTGAACCGGACGTATTTCCTGCTGTCGTGCAGCTCCGCTTCGGCCTGGCGGGGAGTGCCCGTCCGGGCGCATTCGACTGCAGCCTGGTTCGCGCCGTAGTTCCCGGTCAGGCTCGTCAACGGCTGTCCGGGCCGGAACCCGGCCGGGGCGCTCAGGACTTCGAGCACTGCCGGGTTCGCGGACTCTACTGTCCCATCCGCGGTTACGACCAGCACGCCTTCGCGCATGGCGTCGAGGATAGAGACGAGCCGTGACCGCTCGGCTATCTCGGTCTGGATGACGGAGTTCATCTGGTCGGCGATGCGGTTGACCGCCCGCGCCAGGCGCCGCAGCTCCGGCGGGCCGTCCGGGCTGATGCGGTGGCCGGGTCCACCAGACGCCATGCGGACGGCCCCTGTCGTCAGCCTGTCCACTGCGCGAGAAAGCCGCCAGCCGTACAAGCCACCGATCGCCGCTCCCACTGACGCGGGTATCAGCGCCCAGAGCGCGCCAACAAGGGCGGCGCCGACGACGCATATGGAAGCGGCGGCCATGATCGCCGCGATCAGCCAGGCGATGCTCAAGCGTGTCACCGCATGACTCCCAACTCCGCTCGCCATGGTCCCTCAGGCCTCGAAGCGATAGCCAACTCCCCGCACTGTGCGGAGCCGTCGCGGGTTCGCGGGGTCGTCCTCGATCTTCATCCGGAGCCAGCGTACGTGGACGTCCACGGTCCGAGTGTCGCCGACATAGTCGGAGCCCCAGACATCTTCCAGCAGTTGCTCGCGGGTCAGGACACGTCCGGGCCGGGCCGCGAGGTGCGCCAGCAGGTCGAACTCACGCGGCCGAAACAGGACCTCCTTGCCAGCAAGCATTACGGTACGGCTGGCCGGGTCGATCGTGAGCCCGCCCGCGGAAAT
>CAYWBD010000276.1:0-12588 GCA_964456315.1 uncultured Thermoflexus sp. | reverse complement strand
CGGCGCCCGGCCGGTCGCGTCTTCGATCTGCTGGCGGCAAGAAATGCCGGTGACCGCGACCTCGGTGTCAGGCGCCAGGGCGCGTAAGTAAGGGAAGAGCCGGTCCTCGCCCACCTTCATCGAGATGTCGTAGTGCTCTTTCTCGAACCCGAATGACCCTGCCATCCCGCAGCAGCCGGCGTCAATGAGCGCGACCCGGTAGCCCGGCGGGAGTGCAAGCGCCTTCAGCGCCGCCTGCGTCCCGACCAGGGCTCTCTCGTGGCAGTGCACTTGCAGCGCGACCTGCTTGATCGCCTCAGGCGACCACTGCACCTGTTGCCCGCCGTCGCCTGCCGTCCCGGCAAGTACTTCTTCCAACATCACCGCGGCCCCCGCCACAGCCGCGGCTTTCGGGTCGCCCGGCAAGAGGTCCGGGTACTCATCCTTGAGCGCGCCGATGCAGCTTGCCTCGCAGCCCACCACCTGGGCCCCCGCGCTGACGAGCGGGTACAGCTCGTGCACGTTCTGCCGGGCGCTGGACGCCGCCTTGTCGAGCAGGCCTTTCGAGATCATCGGCCTCCCGCAGCACTTCACCTGCGGCACGATGACGTCGTAGCCAAGCGCCTCCAGCAGCCGGACCGCGGCCACGCCGGACTGCGGATGGTTATAGTTCATGAACGTGTCGTTGAAGAGGACTATCTTGCCGCGTGGCGCGTCCGGCGTCCCCGTGCCCTGCATGCTCCCCCACCGGGCCGCGTAGTGTGCCTTCGACCACGACTCGAATGTGTTGTAGACGACCTTCGGGAACTTGCGGCGGCGGTCGATGCCTATGAACCTGTCCAGCGCCCAGCGCGCAGGTGCTGACCGGTTCACGGCGTTCGCCAGCGGTGCGACCTGCTGCGCCAGCGCGTTCAGACGGCGGATGTTCGCGACCAGGCGCGACCGCAACGGCACGCGGTGGGTCTTGTAGTAGGAGTGCAGCCACTCGTATTTGATCTTCGCCATGTCCACCTGCGACGGGCACTCCGCCTTGCAGGACTTGCACTCCAGGCAAAGGTCTAGGACCTGGAACATGCGGCTGGAGTACAGGTCCTCCGCAGGGAGCCCACCGGACAGGGCCGCCCGCAGAGCGTTCGCCCGGCCGCGGGTCGAGTGCTCCTCCTCCCGCGTCGCCATGTAGGAAGGGCACATCGCCCCGGAGTTGACCTTGCGGCAGGCGCCCACGCCGTTGCATTTCTCGACGGCCGCGGTGAAGCTGCCGACACCCGGCCAACCGAGTCGCTGCGTGACCGGCTGCGTTCGGTACGCCGCCCCGTAGCGCAGGGACGCGGTCATGTGTGGCGTGTCGACAATTTTCCCGGGGTTCATGATGCCGTCCGGGTCGAATGCCTTCTTTACGTCCCTGAACGCCTGGTAAAGCTGCGGGCCGAACATCTTCTCGTTCCAGTGGCCCCGGACGATGCCGTCCCCGTGCTCTCCAGCGTTCGCCCCGCCGAACTCCAGCACCAGTGAGGACACCTCGTCTGCGATTGCGTACATCTTGCGGACATCGTCGCCCTTCTTGAGGTCGATCACCGGGCGTATGTGCATGCAGCCCACCGACGCGTGCCCGTAGTAGCCCGCCTCGGTGCCGTGGCGACGCACGATCTCGTCGAAGCGCGCCACGTAGTCAGGGAGCTTCTCGGGCGACACGGCGGTGTCTTCCACGAACGGCAGCGGCTTGGCGTCGCCGGGGACGTTCATCATCAGGCCCAGCCCTGACTCCCGCATGTGCCAGACCTTCTGCTGGTCGGCGGGCTTCATGAGGCGGGTATGTGCGTAGCTCAGCCCGCTGCGGCTCATCCGCCGGTCCAGGGCGTCCAGTCGGGCGGTGACTTCGGCCTCCGTGGCCCCGTCGAACTCCACGACCAAGATGTCCGACGGTTCGCCCTGCAGGAACTCCAGGTTGCGGGCGAAGCCCAGCGCCTTCCGGGCCTGCTTGATGATCATCTCGCCGATGTGCTCAACCGCGCTCGGCTTCTCCTCCAAAGTGGCGACCGTCGCCTCCATCGCCTGTCGCAGGGTCTTGAAGTGGAGGACGGCGAGGCCCTTGAACTTCTTGACCGGCTCCAGCTTCACTCGGGCCTGCACGACCGCGACCAGCGTCCCCTCAGAGCCGACCGCCACCTTGCTGAGGTTCAGCGTGGCCGGGTCCTGCACAAGGTCCAGGTTGTACCCGCCCACCCGCCGCAGGATCTTCGGGAACCGGCGCTCCACCTCGTCCTTGCTCGCCGCGGCAATGGCGCGCACCTTCCGGTAGATGTCGCCTTCCAGCCCCGACAGGGCCAGCTTGTGTTCAAGCGCGCCGCCGCTGACCGGCCCGAGGTGCGCGCGGGCGCCGTCAGACAACACTACGTCCAAGCCCAGCACCTGGTCGACAGTCTTGCCGTACACCACCGAGTGTGCGCCGCACGAGTTGTTGCCAGTGCCCCCGCCGATGGTCGCCCGGCTCGCGGTAGACGGGTCTGGCGTGTAGAAGAGGCCGTGGGCGGCCACCTGGCGGTTGAGCTCGGTCAGCGTGATGCCAGGCTGGACGAGCGCGGAACGCTGCTCAGGGTCGACTGACACCAGGCCGTGCATGTACTTCGTGAAGTCCACGACCACCGCGTGGTTGACAGTCTGGCCCGAGAGGCCAGTCCCGCCTCCCCTCGGGAGCACCTTCACCTTGTTGCGGTGGCAGACCTCGATGACCGCCGCGACATCGTCGGCAGACTTCGGCAGGACCACGCCCACCGGGTCCATGCGGTAGATCGAGGCGTCAGTGGAGTAAAGCGCCTTCGAGAAGGCGTCGAAGCGGACCTCTCCTGAGACAGCGCGGCGCAGGTCATGCTCCAGGTCCCTGGCGTCAGCGGCCCGCGCCGGTGCGGAGGTCACGTCTTGTGCTGGGCGTCTGCGCTGCCAATGGCGCCGCCGACCGGTGATGCGGGCGCGGGCGCGGCGGCGTGCGGGGCCGCCCCCTTCGCGGGGATGAGCTTCGAGAGCAGGACGCTCCCTGCAAGCACAAGCAGCACGATGCCCAGCGAGCCGTAGGTCTCGACAGCCTCGTCGATGTGGATGTTCAGGTCGAACTGGTGGATGGTCTCGTTGAAGATCATCTTCGCGCCAATAAACCCCAGCACCGCTGCAAGGCCGTACTGCAGGTACCGAAACAGCGCGACCAGGCCGGCGAGGAGGAAGTAAAGGGGCCGCATCCCTAGCACCGCCATTGTGTTGGACGTCCAGACCAGGAACCCGTCGGTCGTGATGGCGAGAACGGACGGCACCGAGTCGATGGCGAAGACGATGTCCGTGGTCTCAAGGACAATCACGACGAGCAGGAAGGGGGTGGCAAACCGTACGCCGTTCTCAATCGTGAAGAACTTGTGGCCGTCGAACCGGTCGGTCACAGGAAGCAACTTCCGGGTGAGCTTGAAGGCGAGGTTCTTGGTTGGGTCCACCTCCTTATCGTGTTGGAACGCCAACTTGAAGCCTGTGAAGATCAGGAAGGCACCTAGGGCGAAAAGTATTGGCGCGAAGGCGTTTATCACGGCGACGCCAACGACGATGAACAGGGCCCGGAAAAGCAGCGCGCCCAAAATGCCGATCGTGAGGGCGCGTGACTGTATCACCTTGGGGACCTTGAAATAAGCGAAGATGACCAGGAATACGAAGAGGTTGTCGATGCTCAGGGCGCGCTCGACGACGTAAGCCGTTGTGTAGAGCGTGCCGGCGCGGGTGCCGCCCTCAATGAATATCCAAGCTCCAACCACGCCCGCCACCGCTGTCCAGACGACGGTGCGGATGAGGGCCTCGCGTATGCCGACCGCGTGATCCTTGTGCTGCGAAACCACGAGGTCCAGGAACAGGGCTACGAGGAGAAACGCGTTGAACCCGACCCAGTGCCAGATATTCCAGATGTTCTCAGAGCCTGCCATGAACGGATGGTCCTCAAAACGCGGCGCGCAGCGCGGTTGTCATACCAGTGGGCGCCACATGGGCCGAGGCCGGTGCGCTCCGGCCCGGGGGTCCTGGCGCCATGGTCTCCGGACGCGCCCATACTTGCCGCGAGACTGAGCGGCCGGTATCAGCAAGGAAGTTTAAAGGATTGCGTGCCTCGGGCCGCTCTCAGGAGCCCTACGTCGTGCTCTCAATAACGTAGGTGTGCGGCCCGCTGGGCGTCTTGACACGGACCTCGTCCCCTGCCATGCGCCCAAGGATCGCCGCGCCCACCGGAGACACCACGGATATCTTGCCGCTAAGCGGGTTGGACTCATTGGGCTCGACCAGTTGGTAGGAAACGCTCCGGCTAGCGGCCTTGTCCTTGAGCGTGACCTTGCTGCCGATACGCACCCTGCTGCGGTCTTTGCCGTCGTCGTCAATTACGACGGACTGCTTGAGAGTCGCTTCTATCTCGCGTATCCGGGCGGCGACCATGCCCTGGTTCTCGCGTGCGGCCTCAAGCGGCGCGTTTTCGCGCACGTCCTTGTCGGCGGCGGCCTTGTGGATCTCAGAGGCCAGCCTCACGCGGTCGTCCTGCAGCTGGGCGAGTCGCTTGGTCAGGTCACTGTGGCCGGCCCGGGTGAGCTTGATCTCCACAGACTTGCCGCTGAGAGACTTCACCTTGCTGGCGCTCGTGCGGCTCTTGCGCAGGCGAAGGTGCGGGGCCAGGTTCGCCTCGATGTGCCCGCGCTTTCGGAGGTAGTTCAAGAAGTTCTTGACATGCGACAAGCGCTCGGCGGCCTCGACCGTGGTGGCGCGCGAGCCAAATGACTCCGAGTACTCGCCCACTTCCGCGGCCATCAGTGTGTCAGCGCCCCGGTCTCCGACCCACCGGATGAACTTGGCGATCTCAGGCTGGGCCTTCTGCTTGTCCTCCTGCTTCAGGTCTTTGACGTATACCTTGAGCAGGTCGCCGAGGAGCTTGGTCTCCCCGCCGCCTGGCGCCTTCTTCGTGGCCGCTTTCGTCTGAGTCACCATAATTGTGCCGCTCCTGGCTCTTGGGAAGGGGCGCCGCGGTGTGCTTCCGGGGCCTTGGTGGACCGCCACCCGCGAACGTTTAATTCTACGAACAACCGTTCAACACCGTCAAATTGGCGCGCCCTGAGTTTGACACTCATGACGCCTGCTTCATACAATTCGCGTTTCACGGGGGAGTTGCCAGCTTGCCATTCCGGACTTACCAGCCAAAGAAACGGCGACGCGCCCGTGTTCACGGGTTCAGGGCGCACATGAAGACAAGGGGAGGCCGCCACGTCGTCGCCAGGCGGCGCGCCCGCGGCCGGGCCAAGCTGACAGTCTGACCACCTCTGCCCGATTGGACCCGTAAATGGGGCTGCCCCGGGCCCAGAGGCTCCGTCGGCCGGAAGAGTTCAGAAGGGTGCTCTCGTCTGGACGGAGGGCCTCGGACGGGCTGCTGGCGGTCGCTGTAGCCGCGGCGCCAGGCGGGTCCGCATCGGGCATCTCGGTCAGCAAGCGGGTCGGTGACGCCGTAGTACGTAACCGCCTGAAGCGCAGGCTCAGGGAGATCATCCGCGGCCACGTGACCGGCCCCGGATGGAATATCGTGGTGACCGCCCGGCCGGCAGCAGCCGGGGTGCCTTTCGCCACTTTGCAGGCATCGTTTGTCAAGCTGCTTGAACGGGCTATGCTGACCTCCGCACGCGCCGGCTCACACCGTGAGCGCGACGCCACGAGCGGGGGCGCTGCCCGCCGGGAAGGCCGGACGGCCCCGCCCCGGCCAGGACCAGGAAAGGCCTGATGAAGAGACTCGCGCTGTTGACGCTCCGGCTGTACAAGCTGGCCGTCTCGCCCTACATGCCCGGTACTTGCCGGTTCGAGCCGACCTGCTCTGAGTACGCCAGCCAGGCTGTCGAGCGGTTCGGCGCGGCGCACGGCACACTCATTGCGGCAAGGCGCCTCGGCCGTTGCCACCCATTTGGCGCGCGCGGACTTGACCCCGTCCCCGACGCGCTGACGAAGGCGCCCGCAGACGCCGGCCCGCCCGCAGTCCCACCCGCCGCGATTGCCGGCGCCGTCCGCCCGGAGGCCTGACACACAGTTGCATCTCAACCCCTGGACGCTGCGCCTCAGACCGTCCCGCAGCTCCGGCGCTGATCACAAACACCCGCCCCGCCAGGCGGGGCCTCGGCCCGGCGGGCGCCGGGCGCTGTTGCTTGGCGGCGCGGCGCTCGCGCTGCTCCTGGCCGCAGCCTGCACCAACGACATCCAGCCCAAAGGTGGGTGGTCCGGCCCGGCAGCGTCCGGCGACTACCTGTACCTGGGGAGCGTGAACGGGCGGGTGCTGCGCGCTGACTCCAGCACGGGCGAGTTGGACCAGGCTTACCAGTACCCCTCCAAGTCCGTAAAAGCCGGCCTGGACGCGATCTACGGCAGCCCGCTCATCCGGGACGGCGTGGTCTACGGCGCCGGCTACACCTGCCGGGGCAACATCTGCTCAGCGCAGGTGTTCGCGCTGGACGCGGTGACGGGCGCTCCTGCGTGGGCGGAAGACCGCTATGACGTCCCGACCAAAGTCGCCGGGCTTGTGGCGATGGGCACAGACACGCTGGTGTTTGGCACAGGGCAGATCGCCAAGGAAAAAGAACCGGCCGGGTACCTGTACGCCGTCGACCCTGCCAACGATTCCGGCCTGCCGCTCCCGCAACAGGTCACGTCCCGCCTGAAGTGGCGGATCGCTGTAGATGGCGCGGTCATCGGCGGCCCGGCGGTCGAGGATGACATCGCGGTCTTCGGCACGATGGGCGGCACGCTGTATGCGGTGGACCTCCGCGACGAGGCCCGTTACCAGGAAGAGCCTGCGGACCGCATCCTCTGGTCGTTCAAGGCAAAAGGGGCGATCGTTACGGTCCCTCTGGTGACAGCCGAGGGGCGGGTCTATTTCGGTGACATCCGGGGGCAGTTCTACTCGCTCAACGGCGCAGCACGGCGCGGCGGGTCCTCCGGCGGCGTGGCCGCGTCAGCAGGCGAGTGGTCGTTTGAAGGCGGCGCATGGTTCTGGGCCCGGCCGGTCGCTGAGGACGGCGTCGTTTACGCCGCGACGCTGAGCGGCAAGGTCTACGCGCTTGACCAGGAGGGCGGACGGCCAGTCTGGGCCGCGCCCGCCGACGTGGAAGGCCCCGTGATCGGCGCGCCACAGCTTGTCGACACCCAGCGGGGCCGCGCGCTGGCGGTGCCGTCGCACGAGAAAGACGTCCTGATAGTCAGGCTGAGCGACGGCAGCAACCTGGGCGCGCTGTTCACGAAAGGGGGCGTCAACTCTGCCCCGGCAGTCGTCGGAGACTTCATCTTCGTCCACGCGCAAAACGGCGAGCTGTACACGTTCTCGGCCAAGAGCCTCGACCGGCGCGCCTGCATCGTGACCACGGCGGAGGGAGAGCGATGCCCGTCGTAACCCTGGCCGTATCCGCCACCTGGTCCGCGGCGGCCTGCCTGGCTGGAGGCCGCCTGTGGAAATCCTAGGCATCCTCTGGGACCAGGGGATCATGAGGCCCATGATCAACAGCCTCGCGCTGTTGCACGTGGTGTTCTTCAACAACTTCGGCCTGAGCATCATCATCTTCACGGCGATCATCCGTGTCGCGCTCATACCGCTCACATTGCGGCAGACGCGGCAGATGAAGGGGATGGCCGAGCTCCAGCCCAAGGTCAAGGCGCTGCAAGAGAAGTACAAGAACAAGCCGGCTGCAGAGCGCCGGCAGCTGCAGTCGGAGACGATGAAGCTCTACAAGTCAGCCGGCGTGAACCCTGTCGGCTGCCTGGGGCCGTTTGTGGTGCAGATACCGATCTGGATCGGTCTGTACCGCGCCATCCTGCGCGCCGTACCGCCCACGCCGGAGGGCCTGGCAGGGCTGTCGAGCTCTCTGTACTCCTGGAACCCGGCCGGGGATAGCCTCCCCCTTGACCCGGGCTTCCTGGGCATGGACCTGGTCGACTTCGTGCAGGCCGCGCCTGTGCACTTCGCCGTGGCGATGCCAATCCTGGTCGGCGTCTCCATGTTTATCCAGCAGAAGATGAGCACGCCGGTTAGCACGGACCCCCGGCAGGCGCAGACAAACCAGATCATGCTCTGGACCATGCCGGTGATGTTCGGGTTCTTCACGCTGCAGTTCCCGGCGGGGCTCGGGCTGTACATCCTGTTCTCGAACGTGCTGGGGATCGCGATCCAGTACTTCGTCTCGCCGGTGCAGTCACGCGAGGCGCTGGTGTCCTTGACAACGCTATTCAGACGGAACCGGCTGACTCCACAGCCCGCGGCGGGCGCGGTGCAGGCAGTCGCCGTTGAGCCGTCAGGGGAGAAGCAGGCAGATGGAGAGTCGGACGTTCACAGGGAAAACGGTGGACGAAGCCACCGGGACCGCCCTCAAGGCACTCGGCGTCGAACTGGAAGACGTCGACATAACCGTCGTTAGCCCTGGCCGCTCGGGCATCCTTGGACTGGGCGGCGCGCCCGCGGTCATAGAGGTCCGGCTGCTAAAGGCGGCGGCGCCAGCGCCTCAGCCCGACCGGCGCCCGCTACGCGAAGAGCGGCCTGACGCACCCGACCGTCGTCCGTCGCGCGAGGAGAGGCCTGACGCGCCCGACCGGCGTCCAGCCCGGGACGTGCGGCCCGAACCAACCGGTGAACGCCGCGCGCCAGTCGAAGGCCGCGCGACAGAGTTGCCTACCCGCGATGAGCAGGTCGCCCCGCCGGCACGCGAAACTGGCGAGCGCGGCCCGGACTCCCGCCGCCGCCGTGGTGGACGCCCGCCAGTCCGCGGCCGGGGCGTGAGGGGCGCGCCTGCATCAGAGCAAGGCTCGGAGGCCCGGCCGCGGCCTGCGCCGCCAATGCGGACCGGGGAGCCGGCTGCCGAGTCCCCGAGGCCCGCCCGCCCGCCAGTCGCTGCCCTGCCCCCTGCGGCCCCGCCCACCGAGGAGGAGATGGCCGCCGAGCAGGACTACCCGGAGGCGCCGCCAACCGAGCGGGACGCCGAGGCGGAGGAGCTGGTAGCCAAGGTCCTGGACTACCTCCTGAGCTCCATGGGCGTGGTCGCAGAGACCTACGTCCGTGACGAGACCGAGAACGGCTCGCTCGTGTTCGAGATCGAGGGCGCAGACGCCGGCCTCTTGATAGGCAGACGAGGCGAGACGCTCGCCGCCGTCCAGTTCATGGTCAGGATGATCGCCAACCGGCAGCTCGGCCGGAAGTGCTACGTCATCATCGACGTCGAGGGCTACCGCGAGCGGCGTTCTGAGATGCTACGCCAGCTCGCCCGCCGGACCGCCGGGCGCGTCGCAAACTATGGCCGTCCCGCCGCCCTGGAGCCTATGTCGCCAGCAGAGCGCCGCATCATCCACATGGCGCTGGCCGACCACCCCCGCGTGCACACCGAGAGCGAGGGCGAGGGCAGCCGCAGGCGGGTTGTCGTGTTGCCGAAGCGGCCCGACGGGACGCCGCAGCCGCCGAGAGCCGAGCCGGCCGAGGCCGAGGAACGGACCGAACCCGCGGCGCGCACCGACCGGCCGGAGCGCTCGGGCGGAGGGCGTCGGCCTCCGTTCCGGCGGCGCAGACGCGACTGGGGCGGGCCGCGCCCCGAGGGCCAGGCTGGCGCCGGGGTCGAGCCGGGCGGCTCCGCCGGGGCCGAGAGCGGCGGACAGGCCGCGCCCGGCGAGGCCATGGACCGGCCCGCGCCCGACTCTGACGAGGGAGGTCGCGGTCCCGACGCGCCGGAGCGCGCCAATGACCGTGACACGCCTGAGGAGCCTGCCCGCTAGACACACCGGGGCCGCGGCGCACGCCGGCTTCTCGACCTGAATCAGTCGAACGGCCGCGCACAGGGACGGAAGGTAGCGCAAGCACCTGGGTGTAAATTGCCCAGCGAACGCACCTCGGCGTGATGTGCGTCGACGTCACGGACGCCGGCGCGGCTGCTTGAATCCCCCGACGGTCGTTCCTTCCCAGTCGTCGCTGAGCGTGATGGCGACCAGCACGGCGTTACCGACGACCGGCGTCGAAAGGGAGGTGCCCGATGGATTCGCGACTGTCGGCAGATAAAGCGAGGCCGAAGGCCAGGGTCACATCGGACGCCTGCAAGTCAGGCATGGCGACCGCCAGGTCCAGACCTCCGCTGAGACCGGGGAAGGACGGGTTCGTCCGCCTCTCAGGCGGCAACCCTCAGATCGCGAAGGCCGACGGCGACGCCCCGGTGCAGGCGTACATTGCCGGGATGCCGGGCTGGAAGCGCGACGTCGGGCGGCGCATCGACACGCTCATCGTGCGGAACGTGCCCAACGTGCGCAAGGCCGTGAAGTGGAACTCGCCGTTTTACGGCACCGAGGGCCAGGGCTGGTTCCTGTCGTTCCACGTCTTCACCCACTACGTCAAGGTGACCTTCTTCCGCGGGGCGTCGCTGCGTCCTGTCCCCCCTGGCGAGTCCAAGAGCAAGGACGTGCGCTACTTCGACATCCACGAGGACGACAAGCTCGACGAGGCGCAGGTGGCGAGGTGGGTGAAGCAGGCCGCCGCGTTGCCGGGCTGGGTCCCGTAGCCGACCGTCCCAAAGCGCTGTCGCCTCGCCAGGAAGGACAGCCTAAAGAGGTGCAAGCAATATGAAGACGGGCGCAACGACCAAGGGCGAATCCCCTTCCTTGTTGATCGACGGGAGGATCAGAGAACTGGACGACTGGAGGGGCAAGACGCTCTCCCGTTTCCGGGCTCTCATCAAACAGGCTGACCCTGACGTGGTCGAGGAGTGGAAGTGGAGAGGCGTCCCGGTCTGGTACCACGATGGAATGATCTGCACCGGCGAGACGTACAAGAGCGTCGTGAAGCTGACTTTCTTCAAGGGCGCCTCGCTTGAGGACCCTTCAGGACTATTCAACTCCAGCCTTGAAGGCAACGCCAGGCGCGCTATCGATATCCATGAGGGTGATGAAATAGATGAGGATGCGTTCAAGACGCTAATACGCGCCGCGGCAGCCCTGAACAGGTCATCGGCCCGATAGTCAAAACCGGCGCCGCTTCGACGGGCTCAGGGCAAGGGGAGAGCGAGACTAGTGTCCCGTCTCCGATGCGGAGCTCCGAATTGACCCCTCACCCTGACCCTCTCCCGCAAGGGGAGAGGGAATGAAGGATTTGGCTCAGGGCAAGGGGAGAGCGAGACTAGAGACGCGGCGCGTGGCAGGATAACGCGAACCGCCGCTTCGTCCCATGGGACCGCTTATCCCGCGGGGGCCGGCCGGCGGAAGCGCGAGTAGTCGGCAGACGCCTGCTCGGGCAGCCGGCCCTTCTGGCGCAGTTGGAGCGCGCCGTCGTGGATCTCGTAGATCTCGTCCGCCAGGTTCAGGAGCGTGCGGTCGTGCGTCGTCGCCAGCACGGTCATGTCGCGGCTGTGCACCATCTCGCGGAACAGGCCGAAGATAGCGCCGGCGTTGACCGAGTCCAGCTCGCCTGTCGGCTCGTCGGCCAGGATCACGTCCGGGCGCATCGCCACCGCACGGGCAATGGACACCCGCTGCTGCTCACCGCCTGACAGTTCGAACGGCCGGTGTTTGGCGCGCCGGCTCAGGCCGACGATCTCCAGTACCTCCAGCGTGCGCTCCGAGCGCTCACGGGAGCTCAGGCCGGAAATACGGAGCGGCAGTTCTACGTTCTCGTAGGCCGAGAGCAGTGGCAGCAGAGCGAAGCCCTGGAACACCACGCCGATGCGCCTGCGCCGCAGCTCGATGAACTCTTTCTCCGTGAACTTCGCCATGTCCCGGCCGTCGAACATCACCTGGCCCGAGGTGGGGTGGTCAAGGCCGGCAAGCATGTTCATGAGCGTCGTCTTACCGGAGCCCGAACGGCCCACGAGCGTGATGAAGCGGCCGCGCAGCACCTTCAGGCTTACGTCCCGGACCGCCTGCACCGTGTCGATGCCGAGCTGGTACGTGCGGTTTACGTGCAGCGCCTCGATGATCGGCGCGTTCGCCGGCCGGGCGTCTGACGTGAGGATGTTCCGGTTCGCCTGGTAGGCGGAGTGAGAGTTCATTCGCTTGGGCATGGCCTCCGGGACGCAAATGGGGCTGCGACAGCGTTAAGTGTCCACCGCGAAGAGTCAGGAGCCAGGCTGGCGCAGGTCGTAGCGCAGGCCGCGCCACCGGCCGCCGTGCAGCCGGCGCGGCTACTCACCGCCGGACTCCAGGGTCACCTTACCGTCCGAGACGTCTATCCTGACCCGCCTGCCGATGGACAGCTTGTCGAGCACCTGACGCGGTATCTGCACGGAACCCGTCGAGTCGACTATCAGGAACTCCTCCACGTCCTCCGCGTCACCGCCAATCCGGCGCTCGAACGTGACCCGGCGCAGGGTCTCGGTGCTCGTCTTGCCGTCTCGGATAGCAACGGCCCGCCCCACGCTGGTGGCGATGGCCGGGTCGTGCGTGACGATCACGATGGTGGTCTTGAGCTCACGGTTGACGTTGTTGATCATCTCCAGGACGGCGGCGCCAGTCTCATCATCTAGCTCGCCGGTGGGCTCGTCTGCAAGGAGCAGGGGTGGCTGGTTGGCAAGCGCCACGGCAATGGAAACGCGCTGCTGCTCACCACCTGACAGC
>CAYWBD010000275.1:0-2909 GCA_964456315.1 uncultured Thermoflexus sp. | reverse complement strand
CGAAATCGGCGCAGTCGGCACACACGCTCGCCGGGATGAGCTTGAGTTTCATCAGGACGTTGAACACCCGGCACCCGACGCAGATGTTGAACACGGATTCCAGCGTCGCCGCGCCAATGAGCATCCCCAGCACCACCCACGACGCACCGGTGAGCCCGAAGCCGAAGTGCAGGACGAGCGCGCTGCCCGAGAAGCCGACGCCCAGCGTCTGCGCAAACCGCTTGGGCGGGCCGGCGACGGGTTTGTTGACCCCCAGCCTGGGCACGATGACCCTGGTGACCAGCAGTCCCAGTGGACTGAGCTTGGGCCCGGTGAGCACACGTGCCAGGAAGCCGTAAGCCAGCGGGAACATCATCCAGTGCCAGCCCAGCGTGTGGCCCAGGATGATGGTGGCCGAGGCCCACAGCACTACGCCCCCCGCCACCAGGCGGGCAGAGTACTCGTTCACGGGGTGGGGGAAGCTGAAGAACCGCTCAGGTGCGACGGATGTTGTTGTCAATTTGGTGTGCCTCACAGGCCGGGAATCGTGGCAAGTGCGCCGCTCAACAAGAAGCCCCTCGCGTCGGAGGGGCCGAAGTGTAACTGGCGCGGCGCGCTACTCGGGTCCCCTCACGGCTGGTCGCAGTGTGGACAGAAGCAGTCGTCGCGGCGGATTTCGTAGCGCATTGGCTCCAGAGTATAGCAGCCGAGTCATTCGGCAGACACCGGGGACACACCCGTGCGCACCTGCCCTGAAGGCCGGGATGCGCCGTCGCCGGTGGCAATGAGGCGCACCCGCGGCTAACCTTCTTCGGTCGAGCGATGCATCAAGACGAAGGGCGACAACATGAACTGGCGAGAGCTGAAGGACCAGAAGGTCAGGGTGCTTGGCGGCGCGGTGTCGGGCGGGCTGGACAGCTGCACCACGACGCACTGGCTGGCGAGCAAGGGCTTCGATGTCCGCTGCTTCACGGTAGACCTGGGACAGCCGGATGAGGAGAGCGTGGACGCTCTCGCCGACCGCATGCGGGCCTGCGGCGCATCGGAGGCGGTGGTCGTCCCCGGGCAGGCAGCGCTGGCTGAGGCCGGGCTGAAGGTCGTCCAGGCGCTCGCTGGCTACGAGGGCGGGTACTGGAACACCACGGGCATCGCACGGCCTGTCACGGTCGGCGCCATCCTGCCCGAGCTTGCAAAGCGGGACATCCCGGTGTTGTTCCATGGCGCGACCGGCCGCGGGAACGACCAGGTGCGCTTCCAGCTTGCGACGAACATGCTGGCGCCCGACGTGAGCGTGTACGCGCCCTGGCGCGACCCGGAGTTCGTGAAGGAGTTTCCGGGCCGGGCGCAGATGATCGCGTATTGCGAGAAGAACAAGCTCCCGATCCGCCCGCGCAAGGAGTCCCGGTACTCGACCGACGCCAACTTCCTGGGGCTGACGCACGAGGCGGGCGACCTCGAGGACCTGTCGCAGCCGCCGTTCTTTGTCGAGCCGGGCATGGGCGTGTGGGCCTGGGACGCGCCGGGCAAGCCTGAGAGCGTGTCCGTCCGCTGGGAGGAGGGCGCGCCGGTCGCCATCAACGGCAAGAAGCTCGGGCTCGTGGCGGCGTTCAAGGCGGCGAACGCGGTCGCGGGCAGGCACGGCGTCGGCATCGGGACCCACGTGGTCGAGAACCGCTTCGTCGGCGTGAAGTCTCGCGGCATCTACGAGGCGCCGGGCATGGAACTGCTGACGAAGACGTACGAGTACCTCTTGCAATTCGTGCTGGACCGGCGGGCGCGGGAATGGTTCAACGCCATCTCGGCGAATGTCGGCGTGCAGGTCTACCAGGGCTACTGGCTGGACCTTGCGACGACGTCGGCGCTGGCGGCCCTGGAGCCGCTGGTCAAGCTGATGACCGGCACGATCAACGTGCGGCTCTACAAGGGCGGCGTGTACTTCGAGTCTGCGGACGCCATCGCCCGCCACGGGGACATACCGCACTCGCTGTTCACGGACGACTCCTCGATGGAGAAGCTGGGGTCGTACTCCCACGAAGACGCGGAGGGGTTCCTGCGCGTGCTCGGCGTGTCCGCGAAGAACGTAGGCGCGATCCAGTTCGGGGCGTACGGGCGCAGAGAGGCGTTGTCCGCTCCGGACAAGCGCGCGAAGCGGGCCAAGTAGGGGCGTATTGCATACGCCCCCTGGCCGCGGCGTACCTGACCTCTCCACCCCAGATCCCTCACCCGGACGCCGTCCGGGTTCGGGAAGACGGTTGCGGCGGCTATACAGCCGGCACTGCGTAGGCGACCTGGAGCTCTTCCCCCCAGGGCGCTTTGACGCTGGCGCGGGCGAGGTCGTAGCGCTTGCCCGGCTCGTCGCGGCCGTCGGCCTGACGGTCCTGCAGGTACGTCTTCAGTTGCAGCTCCGGGTCGCCCCCGGCGAAGTGGACGATGCCGCAACGGCAGTGCTGGCTGCCTGATTTGGCGGATCCGCGCTCGTAGCGGGCCGCAGGCTTGCAGCCGCATGCGCACTCGTACCGGACGTCCACGAGGTCTTTGTTCTTTCCGGGCCTGACCTTGAATTCGATCGTCATCGCTATGAACTCCGGTGCTGGCTCTGGATTGCCCGGCGCGGCGCTTCGATCATTCGGCCCCGCTCACGGCAGGCTAGCTCAGGGCGAGCGGGACGGGACACTCGGCCCTTCGACAAGCTCAGGGCGAACTATAGATCGGGCTACTTGCGGGCCCGTATCCGCGGCGGAGTCGCTGCCACCTGCCCTTTCCAGGCCGGGTGCAGGTCTGCCATTACGGCGTCCATGTCCAAGTCAACCCCCAGGCCAGGGCGGTCCCACAGTGTCAGCAGGTTCTTGCTGAACTTGAGCGGCTCCTGCAGATAGTGGTTGTAGGACGGGATGAACGCCACCGCATGCTCCAGGCGGTAGAAGTTGGGC
>CAYWBD010000274.1:0-1664 GCA_964456315.1 uncultured Thermoflexus sp. | reverse complement strand
GCAGGCTGTCTCGGAACTCCAAAGAACGATCGTTGGGTG
Source organism: uncultured Thermoflexus sp. (assembly GCA_964456315.1). Classification (GTDB taxonomy): domain Bacteria; phylum Chloroflexota; class Dehalococcoidia; order Lucifugimonadales; family Lucifugimonadaceae; genus SHXW01. Next base: position 1,625 of record CAYWBD010000274.1, on the reverse strand, counting down.
GGTCCAGTGGCGTCAAGCAGCCTGGGCCAGCGTCGGCGGGGATGTGAGCAGTTGAGTGCGGTGGAGGGTGTGCCACGCCGGGGATGGTCCAGGTAAAGGCTTTTGAGGTGACTGGCGAGGCGGATGGGTGGCCGTGACCCGCCAGAGGGACCGCAGGTTGAACGCCGTCGCCAGCAGCGCGAACTCTGCTCCGACGTTCGCCAGCCCGCGGAGCAGGAACCGCCGCGCCCCCATCTGCTCCTTGATGATCCCGAAGACCGGCTCGACGATCTCCTTGCGGCGCTTGCGTAAGGCACGGGCCTCGGCGGTCGTCATCCACTCACGGTGTCCACGCAAGAGCTTGTCGTAGGGACCGGTCCAGATGGTGCGGCCCCAGCGGCCGTCCTTCGTACAGGTGCCGAACGCCGGACATACGCGGCAGACTGCGCCGCTGGCCCGGTAGGCCCTCGTGTCGCCCGTCCCCTTGTGCCGCCGGAAGCCGCGGAACGGTAGCCGTTGACCCTGGGGGCAGGTGTAGCTGTCAGTGGCGGCATCGTGCTCGAACCGGTCCTTGAAGTAGGGGCTCTTCATGGCCTCCCGCTGGCCCTCGGACATGACGATGGTCTGGCCCCGCTCCGCACAAGCCTTGAGGTTGGGCCCGGAGTGGTACCCGCCGTCGGCCAGGGTGACCCTGACACGTCCGCCGGTCATTCGCTCCGCCTGCTCCAGCATCGGGACGAGCTGGTCATAGTCGTCGGCGGCTGTCGTCACGTCAGCTGCCGTGATGAAGAGCCCGGTCCTCCCGGCCCTCGCAGGGTCAAGAGGTGAGACCACGGCCTGGGCGTTGTAGCTGGGCATGATCCCGTGGCGCCCTTTCATCAGCTCGGCGTCCCCATCGGTGAGGTTCACCCGCCGGGCTCCCTCCCGTGAGGCCAGCCGGTGCATGGCGGCACGGACCTGCGCCCGCCGGTCCTCAGCGCGCCTGAGGGACTCCGGCAGGTGCGGCGCAGGAGAGTCGTACCCTCCCTCGTTCTGGGCCTCCATCTCAGCGATCGCCGCTTCCGTCCGCTCCAGCAGCCTCTGCAGCCCATCGGGATCGTAAGTCCGGTTACCGGCGGCGTTCCCCTGCACCTTCGTCCCGTCCACCGCCTGCACTGCCAGGTCGACTAACCCCAGTTCCACTGCCGTCCCTATTGTGTGCTTCAGCAAGGCCCGCATCGCCTTGCGGTGCGCCTTGTAGAACCGCCACAGGGTGTTGTGGTCGGGGTGCTGCCAGCCTGTGAGCCAAAGACAGGGGACCTGGTCCCGGCACGCCGCCTCCAGCTTCCGTGAGGAGCGCACGCCCGTCATGAAGCCGTAGAGCCACACGCTGAGCAGCGCCCTTGGGTGATAGGCCGGCGCTCCCACATCCTCTCCGTCCAGGGCGATCTTCAGCTCCGCCCAAACTTCCCGGTCCAGGTTGTCCACGAAGGCGCCAACGAACCTGGCCGGGTGGTCGTCAGGGAGCAGTTCGTCCAAAGTAGGGGGCAGCAGCCACACTTGGTCGCGGGTAAAGGGGCGCCAGGGCATCGGGACTTACCTCCAGGCTCTACTGCCCGGAGGTTAGATGTCTCCCTGTCTTACGCGAAGGGTTCTGAGACAGCCTG
>CAYWBD010000273.1:0-7290 GCA_964456315.1 uncultured Thermoflexus sp. | reverse complement strand
GCCACCGGCGATGACGACGTCGTATTTCACACTAAGGCCTCCGTTCGCAAGCGGACGCCATGTTACTCGGCCCAGCGCAGCGCCACGGCCACCAGAAGGAGCATCCCGGCGAGTCAGTGCATCTATAATCGGCGGTCTGTTGCCCTTGCGCCGCCCCATTTCCGTGGGCCGGGCCTGGGCGACGCGCCATGCCACCGCATGTGCCCCGCGCAGAGGGTGGGAGGAGAACGCAGCTTGGCTTTGTTCGAGTTCGCAGCGCCCAGGACCGTCCCGGACGCCCTGAAGCTGTTCGCACAGCAGGGAACGGTCCGTGCGCTGGCCGGCGGCACCGACATAATTGACCAGCTCAAGTCCGGCCGGCGCAAGGCGGACCTCATCGTCGACGTAAAGCGCATCCCGCAGCTCCAGCGGCTGGACTTCGACGCCGAGGGCCTTCACCTGGGGGCGGCCCGCTGCTGCACCGATGTCCACCACGACTCCAACGTCCGTCGGCACTACCCGGCCCTGGCGGAGTCTGCCGGGCTGGTCGGCTCGGTGCAGATCCAGAACCGGGCGGCCGTCGGCGGGAACGTGTGCAACGCGGCGCCATCGGCGGACACGACCCCGGCGCTGCTGGTGCACGATGCGGTGGCCATCATCGCCAGCACGCGCGGCGCACGCAAAGTACCGCTGACCGACTTCTTCGCCGGGCCGGGCCAGACCGTGCTCCAGCGCGGCGATCTGCTCCTGGGGATCCTGGTCCCGCCGCCCGCGCCGCACAGCGCGTCGGCCTACTTGCGGTTCATCCCGCGAAATGAGATGGACATCGCCGTGGCCGGGGTGGGGAGCTACATCGAACTCGAACCTGAGAGCCGCCTGGTGCGCAGGGCGCGCATCGCGCTGGCGTCAGTCGCGCCAACACCGGTGCGGGCGCGCGCCGCGGAGGTGTTGCTTGAAGGCCGGCCGCTAAGTGACGCCCTGATAGAAAAGGCGAGCGAGGCGGCCGTGCAGGCGGCGTCGCCGATAACAGACGTGCGCGGCTCGGCGGAGTACCGCAAGGAGCTCGTCAAAGTGCTGACACGCAGGACACTCTTGCTGTGCCAGGCACGGATCACCGGAGTGCAAAGCAACGGGTCGGCGCGCTAGGCGGTCCAGCGCAACCCAACAAAAGCGATGAGGCAAGAGGATTTGGATGGACTTTGTCATTCTGAGGGCCGAAAGCCCGAAGAATCTAGCTCCGAAGATGATGCGCCGCCATTTGGGCTACCCCGAGCACGGGGCGTCGCCGATTCGAGCAAGATTCTTCGCTGCGGCCCTTCGGGCCTTCGCTCAGAATGACAACCACACAGGAGCCAACAGTGCCAAAGATCCCGATTTCGTTCAGCGTCAACGGTGAGAAGCAGGAACTGCTTGTCGAGCCGGACTGGACGCTCCTGGAGACTCTGCGTGACCGGCTGCGATTGACAGGCACCAAGGAGGGCTGCTCGAACGGCAACTGCGGCGCATGCACGGTGCTGCTAGACGGGCGGACGGCGTGCTCGTGCCTGGTGCTGGCAGCGGAGGCGGACGGGCGCGAGGTCGGCACGGTCGAGGGGCTGGCCGACCACGGGCAGCTCACCGCCTTGCAGGACGCGTTCGTGAAGGACGGCGGGCTCCAGTGCGGGTTCTGCACTCCCGGCCTGTTGATTTCCGCCACTGCCCTGCTCAGGCGCAACCCCGCGCCTACCGAGCACGACATCAGGCTGAGCATCGCTGGCAACCTGTGCCGGTGCACGGGCTACGACAAGGTCGTGCGGGCCATCCAGGACGCCGCGCAGAGGATGGCCCAGCCCGCGGTGTAGGGGCCGCGCGGCGAACCACGCCAACGAGCGCCAACCCGATGGGGCTCGGCTGAACGTGCGCAAGCGCTGGTACGCCAAGGCGTGGGGCTGATCGCCCCTGCGTCGGCGGGGTACGACTACGCTGGGCCGGGCAACGCCTGACGGCCCTTGTTTGAGACTCGTCGGCCCATTCATCTGCCACAGGGAGGCCATACCTCCGTGCGCTGGACAATCACCGCGTCCGCCGCCGTCCTCTTGCTGGCCGCAACGGCCTGCGGGTCAGACTCCGGGCCTGCGTCTGAGGGGACGACGAAGCCAGCCGCAGGGGGTTCACCAGGTGCGATTGCGACGTCCCCGGCGACCCCGACGCCTCCTGGCTCGACGGCCGCCGCGACCGCTACGGCCGGCGCGACTGCGACCTCAGGCGCACCTTCGTCGGCCTTGCCGTTGCTAGGCAGCGTGAAGTCGGCAGACGGCTCGGCGCAGCTTGACGTGCCAGTGGGGTCGCTCCCTGCCGGGCTGCGCGTCGAGGACATCAAGGTGGCCGCAGTTGACCCTGCGACGCTGCCTGTGACGTTCCCTGATGGGCCTGCACTCGCCGCATACACGCTGGAGCCGGACGGGGCCAGATTCCTACAGCCGGTGATACTCACGGTGACCCTGCCAGGCAAGGACGGGTTCCTGCCCTCGGCGGTAATGGTTTCCGGCAACGAAGTATCAGCGGCGCTCGACATGGAAGTCACGCTTGATGCGGAGTCTGAGACGCTGACTGTCAGCACGAAGCTCGACCATTTCAGTAACGTGATTTACCACCATAGGTCGTTCTTTTGGGTTCCCGAGATGAAATTTGTTGGGGATCAGGTTGTGGGTGGAGCTTTTGTAGGCGAGGCAAAAATAGGAGTCGTTCAATCTGAGTTTCAGCTGTACTATCGGGGCACTACAGATCCGCTGGTGCTCGTCAAATTGACTGACAGACCGCGTCTTACTGGGCTCTTCTCGGTGGTCAGGGGGCCGGTGGTGCCAACACGCTCTCTGGATAAACCCAGGGACCTGGTGTTAGAGAAGTCCCTGCGGGTAGATAACACACGAGGAGGAGTCCAAGACGACACCTACTACACTTTCAAAGAGACGTATCAGTGCACCCGTCCGGGCCTCGTCGTTCTCGAATACGAGGCATACCTGAGCTATTCGGTCGAGTATGAGTGGGCGAGCTTTAGAGGCCTGTTTTCTGGTGATGCGAGCTCGGGGCCAGCTTCGTTATTGATCAAGATCAGAACCGTGCCGTTTCAGTGCAAAACTACGCTGCCTACCGTGACGCCAGTAAGCAAACAGAACCTCAACCCAAACAGTCCGCCCGAGAACAGCGCGATCAACGCGGTGCTAACGCTCTTACCGTCCGGCCTTTATGAAACAACCTACTCGCTCGTGATGCGCGACCCGAACGGCGACGTCATGTCGCCTGTCTGGGAGAGGTTGGGGGGTGAGAGCTGCGGCTCCGGTAACTACCTCACACGCCAAAAAGGGGGCGAGCTCGGCCTCGACCCCACTGTGGTGGGGGAAGGTGAGTTTCAGTACGTTTGGTTACACTCGGCGCACAGGGAGCCGTGGTGCCACCCCAACGACGTCGGCGAACCTCATCCGGTCCACGCGGAAACTGTAATCAAAGTGACTATTACAGACGGACTCAGCAATAGAGCAGGCCGCTTCTCGGTCACATGTTTTTACACCGGCGTTGCAAGCGGCAGGGGACCAGCGTGCGATATGGCAAAGCGTGTAGCCCAGTAGTCGGACAGTAGTTGCGGCCAGCCACGGCATTCACGCTGGCCCGTACTAGAACCAGCACGCGGCAGTGCGCACTCAGCAACGCCCCTACAGCCAGCCAGCCTTGCGGAACCCGAAGATGCCAATGACGATGAGGGCGACTTCGCCCGCCAGCACCGCGGGGTAGGCCCACCAAACACCGAGTTCGGGCATGTGCTCAAAGTTCATCCCAAAGTGGCTGGTGATAAGGGTGGGGACGGCGATGAGGATGGTCAGCGCCGTCAGCCGGCGCACCACGACGTTCAGGTGCTCTATGCGGCGGTTCAGTTCTATCGAGGCGCGCATCTCCTGGTCCCTGGCGATCTCACGCAGGCTGTTGGTGCGCCGGCGCACCCGGTCCAGGAGGGTCTGGCTCTCCGTAATCAGCACGTTCCAGTCGAACGACAGGTAGCGCGTCTCCACCTGCTTCAGGGCGCGCTCCTGCAGGCGGACGAGGAGCTCGTGGAAGTCCTCAAGGCGGTCCTCAAGGCGGTCGTTGGTGTTCAGCAGCTCCCGGTAGCGCACGTACTCGAAGCGCTGGTCGAGGTCCCTGATCGCGGGCACAAGCGCGTCCAACTTGAGCTGATAGCTCATGAGCGCTTTGTTCAGGACTATGAACCCGATGACTGTGGTGCGTCCAAACGGCCGTGCGTATAGCCGCTCGAACTCCCGGAAGCTTTCGGCCTTGGGCGGGCGCTTGGTGAAGAGGAAGGACCCCTCAGCCCGCAGGAAGAGCAGGTTGTTGGCGTCGACATCCCCCTCCTCCTTGACGCTTAGGATGAGGTAGTGGTCGGAGGACTCGACGAAGTTCGTGCTCAGGCCAGCCAGGGACTCAAAGTCGAACGTGGACCCTGTTGCGACCTGCACAGCCGCTGTGAACGCGGCGAGGTCGTCGAACACCACGAAGTCAGACCGGCCGTTCAATGCGCGTGTGGCCAATTGCTGCGCCTCCGCTCGCGGGGCTCGTCGCGGGACTCGGGACGGGGTGAGTCTATTCCAGCCACGCGTCGCCGGGGAGCCCCCAGGGACACGAGTTTTGGCCCGGTCGAGGCGCGTTTTTGGGCCGGGGGTCGCAGCGCTGGCGCCGGCGCGAGTCGGCGCTACCCGGCCCTGTGCTATTCTCGGCCAAAGAGGCGAGTTGCCGTCGCTTGAGATTGGGAGAGTCTGGACGAGATGGAACCCGTATTCCGAGCCGCGCTGGAAGAGCTGAAGGCAGGACGGCAGGCTGTCGTGGCCTCCGTGGTCAGGACGTCCGGCTCGACGCCCCAGAAGCCCGGCGCCAAGCTGCTGGTGCGGGCAGACGGCTCTGGCGTGGGCACTTTGGGGGGTGGCTGCGTCGAGGGCGACATCTGGTTCGCCGCGAAGCAGCTCATGAAGCGCGGCGGCGGCGCGGAGATGCGCGATTACGTGCTGAACGAAGACCTCGCGGCCCGGGACGGCCTAGTCTGCGGCGGCACCATGTACTTCCTTATCGACCCCCTGCGCGGCGACGACGCGCAGTCCTACGCCGGGTTCACGCAGGAGGTGCTGTCGGCGTACGCAGGCGGGCGGCCGGTGGCTATCGTCAACCTCGTGGTCCCAGCCTCAGGCGCGGCTCCGGCCAGCGGTGGCAAGCCGGGCGCCAGGCTGCTTGTCCGCGAGAACGGCTCCACAGAGGGCACACTCGGCGACACGGGCCTGGATGCCGAGGCGGCGCGCCGGGCCCGGGACCTGCTGGCGATGGGCAAGACCGACTACGTGATCTCGCCGAGCGGGGCCGAGTACTTCATCGAGGCTTACACCACGCCTCCGACGCTGGTGCTTGCAGGCGGCGGCCACATCAGCAAGGCCTTGGCGCCCATCGCAAAGAGCGTGGGGTTCAGGCTGTTCATCGTCGACGACCGGCCCGAGTTCGCCAACCCGGAACGCTTCCCGGAGGCCGAGATCGTGAGGGTGGCCGAGTACGCCACCGCGTTCAAGGACCTCCCCATCAACCCTAACTCGTTCATCGTGATTGCGACGCGCGGCCACCGCTACGATGACGCAGCGCTGGCCGCCGCGCTGGAGACACCGGCGAGCTACATCGGCCTCCTCGGCAGCCGCAGGAAGACAATCCTGATCTATGAGGAGCTACTCAAACGCGGGGTCACCCTGGAGCGCCTGAAACAGGTGCGGTCGCCCATTGGGCTGGACATCTCCGGGCGCACACCGGCCGAGATCGCCATCAGCGTCATGGCGGAGGTGCTGATGTTCCGCCTCGGCGGCAACGGCGGGCCGCTGAAGCTGGAAGATAGGCACCTGCAGGGCCTGGCAAGCCGCGTCGAGCGCGACCAGGCGCGGCCGGGCGTGGCGGCGCTCTCCAACTGACCCCTCAGCACGGCCACCGCCCGCCAAGCTCCCCACTTCGGCCAGGGGAGGGCGAGGGGCGCTCCCCGGCCACCCCACCGCACCGAAGGCCGAGGACCGCCGCCATCCTGCTTGCGGCCGGCGAGTCGACACGCATGGGCTCGCCCAAGCCGTTGCTCGACTGGTTTGGCGCCACGCTGGTAGAACGGCAAGTGGAGGGGCTCCTTGAGGCCGGCGTCGAGACGGTCTGCGTGGTGACGGGGCACGAGCACGAAGCGGTGACCGCCGCCGTGGGCGGGTCGGACAGCCTGGCAAGGGCCGTGCTTGGCGGGCGACGGGTCGTCCTCGTCCGCAACCCCAGTTACCGCGAGGGCAAGACGACCTCCATCAAGGCTGGGCTGACGGGCATCCCGCCGACGGCGCAGGCCGTCGCCATACTCGCGGTCGACCAGCCTCGCCCGGCAAGCGTCACGGCGCGGGTCCTTGAGTCCCACCACGCCTCGGGCAGGCCAATCACGTCGCCCCGCTACCAGGGCCACGGCGGTCACCCCTTGATCTTTTCTGCCGCACTGCTGCCCGAGCTGGCGGCCATCTCGGAGGAGCGCGAGGGGCTGCGTGAGGTGGTGCGCCGCCACGCCAGCGAGATCAACTGGGTTGGGTCAGACGACCCGGTAGTCCGCCTCGACCTGAACACGCCTGAGGCGTACCGGGCCGCGCTCCAGGCGTTCCCAGACCCGCGGAAGAGGCCGCCCGTACCCAGGTAGGCAGCGCCCTGAGCGCGCCCGCGATCGTTCACCCTGAGCCTGTCGAAGGGTGAACTCGTACTCTGGGATAACGGCGCGGCTCTGAGGCAAAGTAGAACATCAGACTCGCAGAAAATCCGTCACCCTCTCCCTGGCCCTGGTCGGGCGTCCGCAATTTGCAGACCGCTGGCGGTGGGCTCCGGGGCTCCCCGCGGCACCTGGAGCTCGAGCTCCCAGGTCCCGTCCGCCTGGACGATCACTCTGGCGCCCACGGCCTCCAGGACGAACCGGCGGTCCTCGGGCGTTGCCCCAGCCAGCCGTGCAACCAGCCGCCTGCGCAGGGACTCTACGCCCTCCGGTCGGAAGCTGTGAAGCTCCAGGTCGGCCAGCTGGCCCGTCAGCCGTTCACGCTGCTCTGCGATCCATCGTTGCTTAGTGCGCATGAGCCCGATTTCCTGCTCGTAGACGGACTCGCTCACTGCCCCGCGGGCGGCGATGCGGAAGGCCCTAGCCTCCGCATCGCGCTCGGCGCGCTCCTGCCGGTCGAGACCGGAGAGTTCACGCCGCAGGCTGTCCTGGCTCTCCTCGGTGACGCCCTGCCTGCGACGCACCTCGGCCCCGAA
>CAYWBD010000272.1:0-10013 GCA_964456315.1 uncultured Thermoflexus sp. | reverse complement strand
GGTGTAAGCGTCGTCAGCATCACCGCTTGCTGATCTCTGTCGCCTCTCATATTCCAGCCTCCGGACAAGCTGCTCATCATCTGCCCGGAGCTTATACACTCCCGCCCGGAAACGCGAGGCCCTTTTTCATCACCCTGCTAGGGATCACCCGCTCGCCCTGAGCCTGTCGAAGGGCCCAGTCGGCGGTCGGCCTGACCCCTCACCCTAGCCCTCTCCCGCAAGGGGAGAGGGGACGCCGCGCTCAGCGCGATTCTTGAGCCACGTCACTGCCAGGTACAGCCCTGCGAACTCGCAGACGATAAGCGCGCCCAGCAGCAGCGTCGCCTCGAACCAGAAGCGCTCGGGGAACATCAGCAGCAGGTAGTCGCCGTAGTCCAGCTGCCAGAGGTCGTTCGCAAACCCGAGCCGGTGGAACAGGGTGAAGACGGCCCCGAAGTTGATGACCGAGGCGACCCCGATGGTGACGATCGCCAACACCGTGCCCGCAGCAGACCACTTCACGGCCTGCGCGGCAAAGGCCCAGTAGCGGCGCCTGAGCGCGGCCGCGGCCGCGGCTGACAGGACAACCACCGCCACCCCTGACCACAGCCCCGCCGCCAGGAACCCGCGTACCAGCGTCTTGACGTCCCGCATGTGCAGAATTTCGCGGTCGGTGTAGATCGCCACGTCCCGCCCGCCGCTGCTCACTCGCACGTCTAGGAGTTCCTGGGACTGCGGCGTGTCGAAGTACGCCTTGATGGTGCGGGCGGCACGGTCGAGTTCTGGCTTTTCGATGCCGGACCGCTCCGGGACGCCGTTGCGCCACCAGTTGTAGGAGTACAGCCAGCCGGAGTTCAGGAGCAACTGCAAGTTGGCGCCGATCAGCAGCAGCGGCAGTGCGAGTGCGATGAGCGCGGCTGTGACTGGCCGCCAGCTGCGCTCAATGACGCGCCTCGCGCCGCGCACTTCTGCACCGTTGCTGGTCAGGGCTGCTGTTGCGGCTGTGTGGTCTGCCATTGTCGGCTAGCATACGTGCCTCATGGAGGGCACGACGTTGGCGTCCAAGCGCACGAAGGCCGCGCCTGCTGCGCCTGCTGGCAGCACATTCGAGGACCTGCTCAAGGTCGTGGCGACTCTGCGAGACCCGGGCGGCTGCCCGTGGGACGCTGAGCAGACGCACGCCTCGCTCCGTCAGTACCTGCTCGAAGAGACCTACGAGGCGATCGAGGCCATCGACAACGGCGGCCCGGCGGAGCTTGCCGAGGAGCTGGGCGACCTCCTGACGCACATCGCGTTCCACGCCGACATCGCCCGCCGGGCAGGGGAGTGGGACGCGCAGGACCTGGTCGGCCGCGTGATCGCCAAGCTGATCCGCCGGCACCCGCACGTGTTCGGTGCAGGCCCGAAGATTGGCACCGCGCAAGAGGTGGCCGGGCAGTGGGAGGCCATCAAGCGCACCACCGAGGGTAAGCGCCGCTCAGCGGCTGACGGAATCCCGGTCACACTGCCGGCTCTGGCGTACGCCGCGGCGCTGCAGAAACGGGGCGCAGCGGCCGGGGCGACGCGGGAGGGCGCCACGAAGTCCGCACGTGTCGCTGACAACCCTGAGTTCGCGCCCATCGAGGGTGAATCCTCGAAGGCCCGGGAACAGCGCGCCGGCGCCTACCTCTGGGAGATCGTCCAACTGCTGCGCGACGCCGGCGTAGACCCCGAGACCGCGCTCCGCGCCACCGCGGGCCGTTTCCATGCGGCGCTGCCCCGGACGTAGGGGCGTATTGCATACGCCCCGCCAGGCCGGCGCGACAGGCCGTTCGTCCTGAGCCTATCGAAGGACGAAGGGGCGCGCCTGCCCCGAGCCTGTCGAGGGACCCCGTTCTGCTCCGGCGTCATTCCCGCGCAAGCGGGAATCCAGCTTGGGCCACGCCCGTTCCCCGGCGGGGCCCCTCGACTGCGCTCGGGGCAAGCGGCCCCACTACGCCGGCGTCATTCCTGCAAAATCAGTAACCCAGCTTGGGCCACGCCCGTTCCCCGGCGGGGCCCCTCGACTGCGCTCGGGGCAAGCGGCCACGCTACGCCGGCAGCTCACCGCGGGGATAAGACCCCAGCACCTTCAGCATCGCGGTCATCTCACGCAGCTCCTTCAGTGCGGCGGCCATCTTGGGCTCCAGGCGGTGCGCTTCCACGTCCACCATGAAGATGTAGCGGCCCAGCCTGTCCCCTGCCGGGCGAGACTCGATCCTCGTCAGGTTGATCTTGCGCTCTGCTATCGGCCGCAGCATGTGGTAGAGCGCGCCAGGCACGTCCTGGAGGTCGCAGCAAAACGACGTCTTGTCCCGACCAGTCGGCGGGTGGTCCTCGTGCCCCAGCACGACGAAGCGCGTGATGTTCGCCACGTTATCCTGCACGTCGCGGGCGAGCACCGACAGCCCGTACAGCGACGCCGCACGTTCGGGGCCGATGGCCGCCGCGTCCTTGCGACCGGCCTTGATCTCCGCAGCGGCCGCGGCATTGCTCAGTGTCGCCACCTGCTCAGCGTGCGGGAGGTGGGCCGCCAGGTACTTCCGGCACTGCCCCAGCGCCTGCGGGTGCGCCAGCACGGCCTTGATGTCAGCCAGCTTGACGCCCGGCGACGCCATCAGGCAGTGCTCTATGCGCAGCAGCACCTCGCCCCTGATCAGGGTGCGCTTAGCCGAGATCAAAAAATCCAGGATGTCGGTCACCGACCCGCCGATGCTGTTTTCGATGGGCGCGACGGCCTCGTCGGCCTCGCCGTCCTCGACCGCCTCTGCGGCGCGCAAGATCGTCGGGTACGCCACAAGCACGGCGTCCCCGGCGTAGCGGGCCGCGGCCTCCTCCGTGTAAGTGCCTGCCGGGCCCAGATATGCGATCTTGCGCGTCCTGGTCTGCATCGTGCGGCCATTCTAGCCAACGCCCGACGGACCGTGCCCCTCCCGCCGTTCGCCCTGAGCCTGCCCGCCGCCCCCCTCTCCCACCGGGAGAGGGTTGGGGTGAGGGGCACAACCCGAGCGCTGTGCCGCACAATAAGGCCGCTCGGGCTGGCCTGCCGCCCAAGCTCAGACGCCCAAAGCCCAGTTCACCAGCACACACCCCTCCAACATGCAGCCCACCGGCAGTCAGCCATCACTCCAGGCCGCCCTTGCGAGCCCTGACCGCTTCATCATTGCCGTGGAGCTGGAGACCTCGCGCGGCCTCGTGCTCGACGGCCGGGCCCGGCGCGTCTACGACTACGCCCGCCAGCTCAAGGACGCCGGCCTCGCCGACGCTTTCTCGCTCACAGACAACCCCGGCGGCCACCCGCACCTGCGCCCAGAGACCCTCGGCAGGTCACTCCTAGAACTCGGCTGCGAGGTCATCGTCAACGTCTCGTGCAAGGACTACAACCGCAACGGCCTGGAGTCCCGGCTGTGGTCGCTGGCGTCATCGGGGTTCCAGAACGTTCTGGCGCTCACCGGCGACTTCCCGTCGCAGGGCATCGGCGGGCAGGCCCGGCCCGTGTTCGACGTCGACTCCGCGGGCCTTCTCGCCATGGTCCGCCAGATAAACCTGGACCTGCTCGAGGCCGCAACCAAGGCCACGGCGTCCCGGGTGCCGTCCCCATCCCTGGGCGGGCCGCTCTTCTTCCCGGGCGCGGCTGTAAACCCGTTCAAGCGGTCAGAAGGCGAGTACGTCACCCAGCTCATGAAGCTGGACCTCAAGGCGAAGCTTGGCGCCAAGTGGGTGGTCACGCAGATCGGCTTCGACGCCCGCAAGCAGGACGAGCTGCTCCGGTACCTGCGCCTCAAGGGCAACCCCATGCCCGCGCTGGGCACCGTGTTCATGCTGGGCGTGCAGAGCGCCCGGGCGTTCAACCGCTGGGCCGTGCCCGGGGTGTGCCTGCCGGACGCGCTGCTGTCCCTCTGCGAGAAGCAGGCGGCGTCGCCCGACAAAGGCCGCGCCTTCTTCGAGGAGCTGGCCGCAAAGCAGGTCGCCGTCCTGCGCGGCCTCGGCTACCGCGGCGCACACATATCGGGCCGACCTGACTTCGAGCGCGTTCAGCGTGTCCTGGAGATGGAACGCGGCTTCGCCCGGGACGACTGGCGGGCGTTCGCAAAAGAGGTCCAGTTCCCGCAGCCCGGCGAGTTCTACTACTTCGAGCCCGACGGCGACACCGGGCTGAGCACGGACGAGGTCAGCCGCGCCTACCTTGCCTCCCGGCGCGGCCCAGCCACAGCGCTGCGCCGTTTCAGCCTGTCCCCGGCCTTCCACCTTGGCCGTGCCGTCCACGCTGTCGCGCTGGGCAGTCACGCGCCGGCCGCCGGGCCGGGCCGGGCCGCGTTCCGCCTCGTCGGCCGAAGCCGGGCCGCATCGCGGGTCGTCCACACGCTCGAGCAGGTCGCCAAAGTCCCGCTCTACCAGTGCAAGGACTGCGGCGACTGCTCGCTGCCCGAGCTGGCCTACCTGTGCCCGGAGTCGCAGTGCGCCAAGAACCAGCGCAACGGCCCCTGCGGCGGCACGCGGGCAGGCAGGTGCGAGGTCCTCGACAAGGAGTGCGTCTGGGTCAGGGCGTATGATCGACTCAAGGCCTACGGTGAGGAGGACAAGATGCTCGACCGCCCGGTCGTCATCACCGACGCCTCGCTACGGGGGACCTCGTCCTGGTCAAACGCCCTGCTGGGCCGGGACCACGCGTCACAGGCGCCAGCTGGCGCCCAGAGCGCTGCCGCGCCGGTCCAGCCGCACCGTCCGGGTTGAAAGGCGCCTCATGTCCCAGGTCGTAACGTCGTCAGACCAGTTCATCGCCATCGGCGAGAACATCCACACCTCCCGCGTCGTCAAGCGCGAAGGCCCCCGGACGGGCACCGCGCCCGACGGCCAGGAGGCGGTCACCTTCAAGGGCGCGGACGGTGTAACCCGCTACCTGACTGTCCCGGAGGCCTTCAAGAAGAAGCAGCCCTACAAAGAAGGCAACCTCAAGCACTTCATGATCGCCGTCTGGAAGGGCGTCCACGGCGATGCCGACGAGCAGGCAGTCGGCGCGGCGTACGTCCACTGGGAGGCCGGCCGGCAGATCAAGGCCGGCGCGAGCTACCTTGACCTCAACGTCGACGAGGTCTCGTACGCCCTGCCGGAGCAGAAACGGTCCATGGTCTGGCTGGTCAACGCCGTGCAGCAAGTGTCCACGGTGCCTCTGAGCGTGGACTCCTCGAACGCCGAGATCATCGCTGAGGGCCTGGCCGCCTACGACGGCCGCGCTGGACGACCCGTCCTGAACTCCGTTGCCCTGGAGCGTGTGGGCGCGCTGGACCTGGTCAAGGCGCACAACGCAAAGGTCGTGGTGACGGCCGCAGCCGAGGCCGGCATGCCGTCCGACGCCGAGGAGCGCCTCACAAACGTGAGCAAGATCGTCGAGGCCGCGCTGGCGAAAGGCATCGCGCGCGCAGACCTGTTCATCGACTGCCTGGCCTTCCCTATCGCCGTAGCGCCCGGCTACGGCCGCCACTTCCTGGACGCCGTGTCGCTGGTCCGCCGGGAGTTTGGCAACGAGGTCCACATCACGGGCGGGATCTCCAACGTCTCGTTCGGACTGCCCAAGCGACGACTGGTCAACGACTCCTTCCTGCGCCTGGCCATCGAGCACGGGGCCGACAGCGGCATCATCAACCCGCTGGAGACCAGCGCCAAGGGCGCGTTCGAGCTTGACCTGGCGTCCGAGCCCGTCAAAGTCGCCATGGACATGCTCCTCGGCAACGACGAGTACTGCACCAAGTTCCTGGCGGCCTACCGCGCCAAGAAGCTGGGGTGAGGGGCGCGGACGATAGGTGGGGCGGGTGACTGCGCCGGTGCCGGCGACATTGTCATTCTGAGCGGAGGCTTGAAGGGCCGAAGCGAAGAATCTCGCTCAAATGGCGGCTTGTCGTTCCCGAAGCTGTACATTTCGTGCTTGCCCGAGGCTCCGGAGGACGGATGGCAACGCGTCGTCCTCGGAGCTAGATTCTTCGGCCCGCCCGGCCTCAGAATGACATGTCCAGCGCCAGCGCCTAGCATCGTGCGCCTGCCCGGCAGCAGGGACGACTGGTCGACCCGGTCATTGGGCGAAGGCCGCACGGGTCAAGGCAGCATACCCATGGATCGCAACCGGATCGCACAAAGGCTTCTCGAACGGGCGAAAGAGCTGGGCGCACTGCGCTTTGGAGAGTTCACGCTCTCGTCAGGCCAGAAGAGCAGCTACTACTTCGACGGCCGGCTGCTGTCCCTCGACCCGGAGGGCGCTGACCTCATATCCGCGGCGTTCCTCGACATCGTGCGTCGCGCTGGCGCCGAGGCAGTCGGTGGCCCCGCCGTTGCCGCGGTGCCCATCGTGGGCGCGCTCGTGCTGCGCAGCAGACTTGAATCGCCCGCCATAGGGCGCCCCTACCAAGTCGTCCCCACTCCCCTTGCGGGAGACGGGAGCCCACCGCAGCTGGGCGCGGGTGAAGGGTCAGCAAGGCGCAGCGAGCGGCGCCCCTACCAAGATGTCCCCTCTCCCCTTGCGGGAGAGGGCCAGGGTGAGGGGTCAGCAGAGAGTAGGCCCGGCGGGTCGGGACGCCCGTACCAGGCGGGCGCGGGCGGCACCGCGCCGAAGGCGGGGCTGATCGGCTTCTTCGTGCGCGCCGAGGCCAAGAAGCACGGCGCTGGCAAGCAGATCGAAGGCCCGGTGAAGCCCGGGATGAAAGTCGCCGTTTTCGACGACACCGTGTCTACCGGGGGCAGCCTCATCGCCGCGCTCGACGCCATCCAGGAGCACGGCTGCACCGTCGTCACCGTCTGCTGCGTCCTCGACCGCCGCCAGGGCGGCTCCGACGAAGTCCGCCGCCGCGGCCTGCCCTTCACCGCGCTCTGGCAGGCAGACGCGGAGGGAAATGTGCGCGTGGCGACGGGTTAGGAAAGCTGGCTGCGAACAGATCCCTCGACTGGCACAGACAGTATCTCCCGGGAGCGCGTTCGTCTCCGGGCTTTACGCTGACTTCGGGCCTAACTGCCTCGGATTTTTACGCCGTCGCTTGGGAACCGTTCGTCCAGGGTGTAGACAACCTTCTCGCGTGTAGCGTGAGCCGCAGCCCAGACCATCGCGTCTGCGAAGGACACGCGGTTGGACGGGCGGCATAGCAGCAACGCCTGGATCATGAGCTCCTTGCTGATCGCCACAGTCCGGATATTTTCCTTCTGTACGAACTCGAGCAGCAGATCAACCACCCTCTGCCAGCCGACGCGGTACACGGCGGTCAACACAAAAGCGGTCTCAGCGATCACCACGTCCGTCAGGTACAGGTCTCCCACGTGGTCGATCACCCGGGCTGCCTTGTCAGCGCCCTCCGGCGGGTCGCCGGTCAAGTACCGGACGACCATGCTCGTGTCGAGCACGCCGCTCACCCAGACTTCGCCCCACTGGCGTTCTTCCGGACTCGTCTGCGGCCTGCGCCGACCTTTTCACGCGCTGCCGCTTTCCACGCGGAGCCCTTGGCCTGCGTCCACTCTTCGCCCGCACCGACGCGCGTCCGTATATGGCCGGCCAGCGCGCCTTTGAGCGATCTGCGGTGCGGGGGCGGGACGAAGTAGACCTCCACGTGGTCCCCGGACAGCCGTTGCAGCGCGACCCACCCGGGCTCGACCCCGAGCCGCTCCCGGATGTCTTTGGCGATGACTACCTGCCCCTTGGCGCCGACCCGGTACTGCATTGTTTTACTTTCAGTTCCTAGTATGACTATTGCCTCACAATCATACCGGATTTGAGCCATCAGGCGTCGGGTCGGGGTGGGACTGCCCGGCAGCTGGTGCAGCCCGCTACGGCGAAGGAGGTTGCTTCCCGCGCTGCCGCAGAGCCTGGCCTGAAGCGGGGACCGCGCCCCCTCAGTGCTTCCCGCCCTTGCCCACGTGCTCCGACTGGAACAGGGCGTAGTCCCCGTACCCGAGCCGCCTCGGGCCCCCCTTCGGCCCGCCGAAGCGGGCGGACAGCATCTCGTGGAACCGGCGGTACGCCACCTTCTTCTCCTCGGTGTAGCGGTACTTCTCCAGCCGGTCGTGGTCCAGCTCGATCCCCAGCCCCGGCAGGTTCGGCACAGACATCGTCCCGTTGGCGTTATACGGCAGCAGCCCGCCCTTCAGGATGTCGTCCGACTGCTGGTGGTAGTGGGCGTCGATCGGGAAGTCGAACGGCCCGGCCGCGGCGGCAGCGTGCAGCTTGGCCATGTGCGAAACGCCCAGGTAGCGCCCAGAGTGCATCGATGTCTTCACGCCGAAGGCCCGCGCCACGGTCATCCAGTCCCGCACGCCGGCGATGCCGCCCGAGCCGTAAATGTCGCACATCGCCACGTCCCCGGCATCGGCGCGCACCGCGTTCGCCAGGCGGTCCAGCGAATAAGAGCCGTCCACGCAGACGGGGATGCTCGTCGCCTTGCGCAGCTTCGCCTGGTCGTCGAGCCCGCGGGCGACGTCCTCCAGGTACTCGATGCCCAGGTCTTTGACCTCGCCAGCCGCCCACACTGCAGTGTCTAGGTCCCAGGCGGAGTTCGGGTCGATGCGCAGGCGCGGCCCTGAGCCGAGCTTCTCCCGCACACGGCGCACCGCCAGGATTTCATCGGCAGGCGGGTACACGCCGAGCTTGAGCTTGATCGACCGGAAGCCGTAGCGCTCTGCGACTGCGGCCACGTGGTCGGCGTAGTTGTCCAGGTTCACTTCGCCCGGCCCGGCGCCCCTGGCGAGGCCCTGCGCGAGCACGCCCGGCGCACGGAAGAACATATACGCCGCGAACTCGACGACGTGCGCGTACTGGCCGCCGTTGATGAGCGCCGCCACCGGCCGGCCCAGGCGCTTGCCCATGAGGTCCCAGAGTGCGAACTCCAGGCCCGCCCTGTTCTGCGGGTCGCCCGGCGTGGCGTTGTCGGAGAGCGGCGCGTCCGTGATGACGCGCTTCCAGTCGAAGGGGTCCCTCCCCCGGATGGCCGCGGCCACCGGCCCCTCCATCTGCGCCTTGGACGCCCAGACCTCGCCGAGGCCGGTCAGTCCTTCGTCCGTGTGGACCTCGATGATGGTGCGCGGCGTGGCGATGGCCACGTGGTCCTGGTAGCCGTGGTCGCTGAACGAGTACGCCCAGAGCAGCGTGCCCTGCATCGGCACGCCCACCTCGTACGCGGTGATGCCTGTGATCTTCATGAAGGGGTGCCGGCAGCGTCTGCCCGTCGACTTCTAATGAGTTCCTCGGACCGGAGGGCGCCACCTTTGGGCCGATAGGGTCTGAAAGCCTCCTGGACCCGGCGTATTGACGCACCGATGGCCACTAGCCGGACGACGCCGTTTTCTACGGTCACATGGAACTTGTCGCCCGGTTTTAGCCCAAGCGCTCGGCGGTACTCGACGGGGATAACGACGCGGCCACGTTTGTCTATGCGTTTCCAAGCCGGTGCGACCATGGTTCTACTCCCTCAGGTTGGCGTGTGTGAAGAATATGCTGGCGCGAGCTCGTCTGCTAGTTCGGGAACGCCCTCGGTTCGAACGTATGTCATGATTGCCGGACACAGCTCGCTACGCACGGCAACAGAGGTGACCCATGAAAGCCATCAGAGTCCACCAGCACGGCGGCCCCGAAGCCCTGCGCTACGACGATGTCCCTAAGCCGTCCCCTACCGCCGGGCAGGCGCTTGTGAAGCTCGAGGCCGCGGGCGTCAACTTCGTTGACATCTACAACCGCTCCGGCCTCTACAAGAACGCCACGCCGTTCATAGTCGGCCAGGAAGGCGCAGGCATGGTCGAGGCCGTGGCCCCCGGCGTGAACGAGGTCAAAGTCGGCGACCGTGTCGTCTACACCGGCGTCCCCGGCGCCTACGCCGAATACGCCGCGGTCCCTGCAGCGCGCCTGGTGCAGGTGCCTCCGGACCTCAGCGAGCGCATGGCCGCCGCAGTCCTGCTCCAGGGCATGACCGCGCACTACCTCGCGAACAGCACGTACCCACTGAAGAAGGGCGACACCGCGCTCATCCACGCCGCCGCCGGCGGGGTCG
>CAYWBD010000271.1:0-4423 GCA_964456315.1 uncultured Thermoflexus sp. | reverse complement strand
AGCAGCGTCGCCAGTTCTCCCGCACACTCTTTGGCTCCGAGCTTTGCTAGCGCACGAGCCCCGGACGCCCGCACGTGAGCCGTCGACCCCCCGAGACGCTTCCCATCGTGCCGCTGCTCCGTCGCCCTGAGCTGTTTTAGCGCGCCCTGGATTGCCAGTCGCCGAGCGACCCAAAGCCAAACTAAGGAAAGGAGAACACCGGCAAACGCGCCAAAAAATGTCCGGGACCAGGTCCCCTCATAAACCCCCAGCCATCGGCCGTCTCCACCGGCGAACAACCACCCCGCGCCGGAGACGACTGCGACGACCGCCGCGATCCAAGCCATCGCAGTGGGCTGCAGCCGAAAAGACCCTGGCGGGTCAGTCATGGGTCCGTCACGCGATCGCGGGGTCCGGACGCGTGACGTGACTCGATCTTTTGGAACTGCCTCAGGGCATTGGCCGCCAACTCGCGCACGTTAGGCTCCGGGTCCTGGAGCATCTTCGCTACGTCGTCGGCGTGCTCATGGACCCGGAGCGTTACCAGTGCTCCAACCACAGCCAGGCGTACGGAACTCTCTGGGTCCTGCAGCAAGTTCACCAGCTCACCTGCATGCTCCGTGGCCCGGAGCGCTCCCAGTGCCCCAACCGCAGAGCGGCGCACAGTACTGTCCGGGTCGTGGAGCAGCTTCGCGACCTCTCCTGCATACTCCGTCGCCCGAATCTTTCCCAGCGCACGGGCCGCAGATGCACGCACGTAAGCGTCCGGATTCTGCAGCAGCGTGGCCCGGGCGACATCATGCCGCAGTTCCTGGCCGATACGCTCCCACATCCCTAGAGCAACTAGCGCATGGACTGCGGAAGCCCGCACGGCGTCGTCCACGTCCCGGAGCGACTTGACCGCCTCGTTGGCATATCTCCCTTTCTGCCCGAGCGCGTCCAGCGCATGGACCGCGGACGCCCGCACCGAACGCTCCGGGTCCTGGAGCAGCTTGGCCAGGTCGTCCGCGTGCTCCTTCGTCCCAAGCGCACCCAGCGCCTCGGACGCAGACGCACGTACCTCAGCGTTGGTGTCGAGCAGTAACACCGCCACTTCGACCGCGTGCTCCCTGGACCGAAGCTCGCCCAGCGCGCGGGACGCGGACGCGCGCACGCGAGGCCTGGGGTCCCCTAGCCGCATGGCCGCTTCCGCCGCCGCCTTCCTGGCGATCTGCGCATCTGAGATTGCGTCACAACGACTGATCAGGAACTCAGCGTCGTATATCAGGCCGAGAACAACAACGCAAAGAACGACCCAGGGCCACGCGCCACCACCTAAACCCTTCCACTGACCATTTCCGACGGCGAAGTGCCACCCCGCCCCGGAAGCGGCGGCGACTGCCACGATCGTCGCGATGTGAGCGATAACAGTGAACTGCAGCCAGAGCAACCGTGGTCGGTCTTTCATGGGGTCATTATGCGGCCGCGTTACACGGCAGACGCCCGGGGTACCATTCGTCGCACAAACGGGCGACGGCCACCGTCTCGGGCGGCAAAGCGGGTACCAACAAGTCAGATGTTCGTCATCGGCACAGCTGGGCACGTGGACCACGGGAAGTCCACGCTCGTACACGCCCTCACCGGCATAGACCCCGACCGGCTCTCGGAGGAGAAGTCGCGGGGCATGACCATCGAACTCGGCTTCGCCTGGCTCAGGCTGCCGGGCGGCACGGAAGTCTCGGTCGTTGACGTGCCCGGCCACGAGCGGTTCATCAAGAACATGCTAATGGGCGTGGGCGGGATAGACCTGGCGCTGCTCATCGTCGCCGCAGACGAAGGCGTGATGCCCCAGACCCGGGAGCACCTGGCCGTCCTGGACCTCCTGGAGGTGCGGCGCGGCATCGTGGTCGTCACCAAGCGGGACCTCGTGGACGACGACTGGCTCGCGCTGGTGTCTGCGGACGTGTCGCAAGTCCTGCGGGGCACGTCGCTAGAGGGCGCGCCCCTCGTCCCGGTGTCGGCGCTCAAAGGGCTGGGCCTGGACGCGCTCAAGAAGAGTATCGAGGACCTGCTCTCCGCTGTGCCTCCGAAAAAGGACGTGGGGCGCCCGAGGCTGCCCGTGGACAGGTCCTTCTCGATGACCGGGTTTGGGGCAGTCGTGACCGGGACCCTCATCGACGGCCCGCTGAAGCCCGACGACGAGGTCGAGGTCCTACCGCGCGGCCTGCGGGCCCGCGTGCGAGGCGTGCAGACGCACCGCAAGCCTGTCGAATTGGCGCTGCCGGGCACGAGGGTCGCCGTGAACCTCAGCGGCGTGGAGCGACAGGACCTCGCACGGGGCGACGTTGTCACCACGCCCGGCTGGCTCAAGCCAACTCGCGTCTTCGACGCCTCGGTCCGGGCGGTCGCCAGCGCGCCCCGGCCGCTGCGCCACAACCATAGGGTCAGCGTCCACGCCATGACTATGGAGGCGGAGGGCACCGTGCGTCTGCTGGCCGCCGACGAGCTGGCCCCGGGCGAGTCAGGGCCCGCGCAGGTGCGCCTGGACTCGCCTGTCGCCCTCGTGCGCGGCGACCGCTTCATCCTGCGGGACTCCGAGACGACGCTGGGCGGAGGCGTGGTGCTGGACACCGCCGCGAAGCGCCACCGCAGGCTCCACCAGCCCACGCTCGACGCTTTGAAAATCCTGGAAACAGGGTCCCCCGAAGAGGCGTTGGCAGGCGCGCTACAAAAGCTTGAGCCTGCCGACAGTCGCGCCCTGGCCCGCGCATCGAACCTGCGTGAGGCCGACGTTGCTGTGCTGCTCGCGGCCCTCGTGCGAGACGGGCAGGCGGTCCGGACCGGCGCGGGCGCGGGCGCGCTGCACTATTCAACCGCAGGCTGGCGGAGCCTTGAGGCCACGGCGAAGACCGAGCTCGCCGCCTATCACCTGGAGCACCCGCTGCGGGCCGGCATGCCGAAAGAGGAGCTGCGCAACCGGCTCGGGCTATCGGGCGCGGCCTTCAACGCTGCAATGCACACTCTTCAAGAGCGAGGCGTCCTCGCCGCTGACGACTCGTCCGCCCGCGTCCCGGGGCATGCTCCCAGGCTGACCCCCGGCCAGGAGGCCGCCGCCGCGGGTTACCTTGCGACTCTGGCCGCAGACCCGTACTCGCCACCGACCGGCGCCCAGCCCGATGCTGACCTGCTTCAGGCGCTTATCGACCGGGGCGATGTGGTCAAGGCGAACGACGAGGTCGTGTTCCTCAAAAGCGCATACGACGACATGATGGAGCGGTCGCTCCAGCGCCTGCGCCAGAACGGGCAGATCAGCATCCAGGACGTGCGGGACCTGTTCGGCACAAGCCGCAAGTACACCCTGGCGCTCCTTGAACAGCTTGACCGCCAGCAGCTGACTCGCCGCCAGGGTGATGTCCGAGTGCTCAGGTAGCGCCCGGTACACTTCCGGGTGAACGGCTGGGGACCTTCGACAAGCTCAGGGCGTGCGCGAGTGGCGCTGCTTGTCCCCTCTCCTGGCGGGACAGGGCGAGGGTGACGGGGAAGTATGTGTACAGAACGACCCATCGCCCAGCCGGACTGCGGACCGTTTCATCCTGACACGACGCCCTGAGGCCCAACGCGCATGGCCGGAACCGACAACGTACTCACCCTCAGCGTCAGCCGGGCCACGCAACACGTGTCCGCGCTGTCGTCTCTGCTGCGTACGCTCCAAGCGGCGGTGCGCGACTCCGCACAGGGCACCGCAGCCGGGCAACGCCTGCTCTCGGGGCAGCCCGCGCCGGTGCTCGAGGTCGCAGTCTCGTCAGGCGCCGGGTCGCCGCTTACGCTCTCGTTCGAGTTCAATGGCCCGGGTCACGAGCCGATCGAAGAGCTGAACGACGCCGCCTTCGGGGCGTTCATGACCGAGCTTGCGACCGCGCTGAACGTCTCATCGCAGCGGATGCTCTGGGGCACGCCGGTAAGGCCCCTGGCGCGCTCGCCAGTGGAGAACGAACGGATGCGGCTCTTCCTGGAGGACCTCGCTCGGATCGGAGATGTGGTGGTGTCGGCCGGCGGGCGCAAGATCACGATCAAGGACGGCAAGGTCGAGGCGACGGGGCCGTAGCAAGGGCCTGGTCACGGCTCGCGGCCCCGCGTACAACCGCTGCTGCGCACGTCGTCCCGAACGGAGTGAGGGACCTTGGGAAGGGGGGCGGACCCTGCGGACGCCTGCCCCTCCCAGGATTCCTCGCTACGCTCGAATGGCGACTGGCCATCTGGGCGGGCGTCAGAACGAGGCTCACGACACCGGGAAATCCTCGGCGCGGCCAATCGCTGACACGTATGGCCTGCCCTCAGCCCACAGCATGTCCATCCGCTGTCGCAGTGGCCCTTCTGGCGCGGGCCGCGTAGCCTCGACCTGTTCGGAAGTTACCCGGACTCCGGCCGGGTCCGGACCGTCAGCGAACGCCTCGGCGGCTGGCCG
>CAYWBD010000270.1:0-18498 GCA_964456315.1 uncultured Thermoflexus sp. | reverse complement strand
CCCCGTGATTCCCCTCTGTCCCCGCACGAGGCCTTGATAGTTACTGCGCATCTGCGCGCCCCCTTGTGTCTCCACCCGCGCCTGTCTGCGGGGCCTGTGTAACGATTCCCAACGAGCGCCAGGGCCGGAGCCCGGCTTGATTGAGGCGCGGTGGTGAATACCGGTTGAACCCAACACTAGGGGTAGGTCTGGGCCAAAGGTATCGTGAACGCTCCAAAACAGTCCCGGAGGCCAGCACACAGGGGCCGGGAGCACATGACTCACCGCACGTTATGGGCGGCCACGCGCCTGCCTCACTCAGACCGGCGCGTGGCCTCCGCCTTACTTTGGGGCCGCCGCTGCCTGATGATGGGGCTGTAATGGACACGGCGCGGTCGCACCCGGGGGTGCTTGCTGGCCCGCGCCCTATCGTTGTTGTCGGCGCACACGCGCCAGTGAGCGCCTGGTCAGGCCGGAACACCCTCCGAGTGAAGTGGAGTGAACATGAAGACGACTGTACTCATAGCGGACGACCACGAACTCATGCGGGAGAGCCTGGTTGTCCTGCTGGGGCGGGAGCCGGGCCTGGAAATAGCCGGCGTCGCCATGGACGGCCGCACCGCCATCGCCATGGCGCGCTCGCTACAGCCACGCGTGGCGATCGTAGACGTGAACTTGCCGGGCATCGGCGGGCTGCAGGTCGCCAGGCAGGTCCGCCTGGACTCTCCCGGGACCGGCATTGTCATGCTGTCGTCCCACGACCGCGGCGAATACCTCAAGGAGTTCCTGCGGGACGATTCCTCCAGCAAGGCCTTCTTGCTGAAGAACACCATCCGGTCGGCCAAGGACCTGCTGCGCTCCATAGAGGACGTCATCGCAGGCAGGACCGTGCTTGACCCGGCGATGGTCTCCAAGCTGACCTCAGACGACAGCGTGCGCGTGAGCGGCGCGCTGAAAAGCCTGAGCCCGCGTGAGCTGCAGGTGCTGGGCCTTATGGCGAAGGCCTACAGCAACCGGGCGATTGCCGAGGCCCTGTTCATCCAGCCCCGCACAGTCGAGCACCACATATCGGCCGTCCTGGCCAAGCTCGGGTTCAACGGTGAGGGCGAACGGCACGGGCGCGTGTTCGCCATCCTGACCTATCTCGAAGCCACGGGCCAGATACCGGCGTTCTCATCGGGCCTGGAGCCCCGCAAAGAGCAGCCTCAGCCAGCCCCCCAGCACCGCTTGCAGCCGAGCGCCCTGCCTCAACTCCAGCAGCGCATGGCCGCGTAGCGCCCGGCTTCTTATCCCCTCTCCCTGGCAGGCAGACGGCGATGGCGAGGGTCGAAGGCAGGCCCACAGGCGCCTGGCGCAGCCTGCTCCACAGGCCAGGCCGTCCACATCGCCTCTCAGGCCTCCCACACTACGGGAGGCCTGTTCGCGTCCGACGGGCCACGCGGCCCCGTGCGACACTCTTGGGCTGCTGACAACCAACGCCACTGTAAGGGCGTCGCTCGCTGCGCCCAGGACCCGGTCTTCCACCCTCACCCTAGACCCTCTCCCTCCCGGGGAGAGGGGACAACTTTGGTAGGGACGCCGATTGCCGCGCCCCGGACAGGACCGTTCACCCATGCCAACCCTGGTCCCTGCGCGCATCGAGAAATACGCGCTCGACCACAGCTCCCCCCAAGACCCGCTGCTGGCGGAGCTGGAGCAGGTCACGCGCAAGAAGATGACGTCCCCAGGGATGATGTCGGGCCAGTCCGTGGGCCTCCTCCTGAACACGCTGGTGTTCGCCGTGGGCGCCCGGCGCGTGCTGGAGGTCGGCACTTTCACGGGCTACAGCGCCCTCATGATGGCCTCGGCGCTGCCCGCGGAAGGCAAGCTCATCACGTGCGATGTGGACCCCGAGTCGACGGCCATCGCGGGGTCCTTCTGGGCCCGCTCCCCGCACGGGAAGAAGATCGAGCTCCGTCTGGGGCCCGCTCTGGACACCATGAAGCGACTGCGGGGCCCCTTCGACCTTGTGTTCATCGACGCCGACAAGGAGAACTACTCGGCGTACTACCGCCGGGCAGTAGAGCTTTTGTCGGACCGCGGCCTGATCGTCATTGACAACGTGCTCTGGGGCGGCAACGTGCTCAGGCCCAAAAGCGAGAGCGACCGGGCCATCGCCGAGCTGGCAGACGTCGTGCAGGCCGACGCCCGCGTCCAAAACGTGCTGCTCACCGTTCGCGACGGGCTGATGCTCGTCCGCAAGCTGTAGGGGCGTATCGGCTCTGCGGACACCCTCATCTCGACCGGAGCAGTTCCGAGCTCGTCCAGAACGAGTGGCCTAGAGGCTGCCAGGCTGAGTGGCGTTTCCCATCGGTGTCATGGGAAGCACACAGGCCAATGTGACACTGCTGCTGTGCATCAGTGTCACATTGGCCTACACTGCCTGCACCGCCAAGGGTAAACGACGGTGGGAGGATCTGCGATGCGTGTTGAAGTTGGTCGCCACTCGCCAGGCCCGCTACATCAGAAGATGCTGGCCAGCAGCATCGAATTGACGCTTCGCCGTTACCGGCGCACCGGTGATCTGGCGAGACTGGACAAAGAGGCCCTCAAACAGTGGCTTCAACTGTTGGAAGTGGCATTAGAGGCCAATGCTGAAGCTCAAGGGAACGCATTCTCTGAAACCGCAACGGAGGGTCGGGCCAAGTCCTTATCCGTTCTAGATGCGGTTCTAGGTAGTCTCGATCCCGCCGCTCCGTCGGCGAACCACCGCGTTCAACTGGACGCGTTGAAGAAAACAACCGCGCTTTTACTCGCAGCGGACGCGCCGTCGCCAGTCCTGATCGACGGCTCAATCATGTTCGCCCGAAGGTACGGGCGACACTTCGACTACGTTTTGGTACCAGAAGGTAAGGCCGATGGCAGGATTACGCAGACATGGCCAAAGATGCTTAGTCTCGCCTACTCGTAGGCGAGCTTGCTTGGCGCTGCAGTCAGCTGACCGAGCAGTTGAAGGTACTGCAGGACGAAGATTTTGCTAGCCAGGTAGCAGCGAACCTACGCCATGCACTTTTGGATGCCCTTTCCTCAGTTGAATCTCAGATCAGAGATATTGAAGCTGATGCCGAGGCGGGTGCCTCTGCCGATGAGCTGTTCGCTGCCACCAGTAAATTTCATTCCTTCCTTCTGGCCGTAGACACAGAGTGGATACCCCTTTTGAAAGGCGCCACGACCTCAACTCTGCCATTCGAGGTCACGGTTCCGTTCGAGTACCTGGCACGAAACGTTTTGGGTGACTCTCAGTTCATATTCAATTGTTTACGCCAGTACAACTATTCACTTCTACCAGTAGGTTCCCAACTGCAGGACGCTTTCAACCTGCTGGGAATTGGGCAACTTCTGGAGCAGCACCACCTGGGCTCGCCGCTCTACAACGTCGGCATCGCCCACGCACCACCAGCGGGAGTCTTGTCCCACGCCATACTGGCGCATGAATTAGGCCACGCGCTGTGGGCCGTTCTTAATGTTGAAAGTCGAGTCATACGTACCGCTATATTATCTGAACAACACGTCGCGCGCATCGCTGCGCGCGGCCTAATAATTGGCGAGTTAGGGGAAGGTGACTCTCCGTTAGCTGCTCAGCTTTCATTAACCCAACAGCGAGATGTTTTATTGCTCATGGCACGCGCCCGCGTGAAGAAAATAGCGGTGCAATGGCTGGAAGAGCTGTTTTGTGACGCTGTTGGTGTAGTGCTAATGGGACCTGCTTTCATTTGCGCTTTGGGTGAATTCGCCAGCATTGGCGGAGACATCGATCGGGCCTCAGAAACGCATCCACCTTACCGTAGGAGATTGGAGTTCGCGCTGCGTGTTCTTATTCAGTCGGACGATCGCGGTCTAAATTATAAGTCCGTCAAGACGGGAGCCAAATCTCAGCTAGACGCCCTGTTAACTCCTTGGCAATTACTCTTAGAAAAGCCTGTAACCGTGCCGCCCGAGGAGGAGGCGGACGCCGCAACTGCCACTATCCAGGGCTCATTGGCCGCGCTAATACGCGAAGCTGCCGTTTCCATCCCAAAGAACCTGCATTTCCGACGAGACCGATTCCGAGACGAGATACCGGAACTGGCTCAACGGCTACGCGATGGTATTCCTCCAACTGAAAGGATCATGCGCGGCAACTCTAGGCGGGTACTGCCGGCTGATCTGCAGTCGATTCTGAACGCTGGATGGGTCAGCTACCTTGAGACCATGACGGCCGACGCGTCTCAGCACGATGTAGTCGCGATGAATCGATTTCAACAGTGGCTAACAAAGGCGCTGGAGGACTCTATCTTGCTGCGCCGGTTCTCGCCAATGAAGAGTAGTGAACTAACCCCCTTGCTCGGCTCTGCATCTTTGCGCGGACGTCTCTACGGAACTCTGGATGCTGTTACCCGCGAAAAACAACTAGTCGTAACGCCGCTTTTAGAAAATAGTCAAGTCGATGACGGAAGCGATTCCATTGACTTGCGATTAGGAGCGTGGTTTCTGATTCAGGAACGATCCCGCACGAGTGAATTCGACGCGGCAAGTCCGGATTTCAATGATAATAAAATACGTGTTGAACGTTTGACTCGGTATCCGTACGGTCAGAAATTGATGATTCATCCGAACCAGTTCGTATTAGGCACGACGCTCGAATATTTATCGCTTCCGGGCGATCTGAGAGGATACGTGATCGGAAGGTCATCTTGGGGGCGGTTGGGACTCGTGATTGCGACCGCAACCGGCGTTCATCCCTACTATAGGGGTTGCCTCACGCTGGAATTGGCAAACGTTGGTGAGGTTCCAATCGCCTTATGGCCCGGGGTTCCAATAGCACAGCTGTTCCTTCATCGCGTAGATGGACGACCCCAAGGAAGGCGGTCGAATTACGACGGGGCGGTGTTACCAGAATCTAGCCGTCTCGACCTACAAGCGCTGGTCCGAAAACTTAGAGGAGATTGAACTCAAACGTGACGGATGAAGTTAGCGACAAACTCCCCGTCAACAGGGCGAACGGACTGCGGTCTGCCCCACCGTTGCGCGCGCCTGTGCTCCCTACCGCAGCACGCTCTCGCCCGGCAGCGGCCTGCGTTGGCCGGGCGGCGCCTTCAGCCACCTCTCGAACCAGTCGAGCATCCTGCGGAAGTACTCCCGCCTGACCGCCGCGCTCTTCGCCCGGAAGATGCCGTGGCTGGTCTTCGGCAGGCGCACAAACTCGACGATCTTGCCGGCCCGCGCCAGCGCCACAAAGTACTGCTCGGACTGCTCGATGGGCACCCGGAAGTCGTCCTCGCCGTGCATAAGCAGCACCGGCGTGGCGACGTTGCCCGCATAAGTCAACGGAGAATGGCGGATGTACCAGGCCATCTCATCCGAGCGGCGCCCTCCGAACTGGACCTCGCTGAACAGCACCCCGATGTCAGATGTCCCGTAGAAGCTCGGCAGGTACGTCACCGGCGCGGCGATCACTGCGGCCCGGAACCGCTCCGTGTGCCCTACCGCCCAACTGGCCATGTAGCCGCCGTAACTGGACCCGTGGATCACCACACGGGACTCATCCACGTACTGGCGCTTGGTGGCCTCTGACACCGCAGACATCACGTCCCCGTAGTCACCGCCTCCCCAGTCGCCGTGGACCGCCGTAGCGAAGTCCAGGCCGTAAGTGCAGGAGCCGCGTGGGTTCGGGGCCAGGACGATGTAGCCGTTCGTGGCGCCGACCTGGTGTATCGGGTAAAAGGCATCATAGAACACGCTGTGCGGCCCGCCGTGGACGTCCAGCAGCAGCGGGTACTTCTTCGCCGGGTCAAAGTCAGGCGGCAACCACATGCGGCACTCGATGTCGAAGCCCTCCTGCTTGAACGTAAACTTCTCGAGGCGCGCCGGCGGGTGCTCTGCCAGGTAGGCGTCGTTGAACGACGTCAGCCTGCGCTGGGTGCCGGTTACAAGGTCAGCGACGTACAGCTCGCCCGGCGACGACGGTGTGGCGGCGACATAGACCGCGCTCTTGCCCGCCCCGTCGCACGACCACGCCGTGATCTGGCAGCCGCCGCCTGTGACGCGGCGCAGCGGCCCGCCGCCGACGGGCGCCTCGCACAGGTACGACTGACCACGGGAGTCGGCAATGAATACGACCCGGCCGTCGGCGGTCCAGGCCATCGTTGGATAGTCTGCGCTGACCGGGAAGCCCGTAGCGGTTGAGACCGGGCGGACAGCGTCGTCCGTGATGCGCAGCGGGTACGAGCCGCGTTCCAGGACGTAGACCCAGCCCTGGCAGATGAGGCCGTAGCCGCCCACCTCCTCAGCCCGCTCTGCGCCGGTGACCGCCAGGCGCTCCCCGTCCGGCGCCCAGGCAACGCTCCCGGACATGTACAGGCCGCCTGACCGCCTGTCCCGCTCGCCGCCGGCAGCCGGGACCACGTAGAGGTCAGTCCGCGCAGTGATCTCCCGGAAGGGGTTGAGGTCCGAGATGAACGCGATGTTCAGGCCGTCCGGCGACCACACGGGCGCGCCATCGTTGCCCTCGCCGAACGTGAGCTGGGTGATGGTGCGCGTACGCAAGTCGGCCACGAAGATGTGGCGGAAGCGGTCGCCTCGCCAGCCCGCGCCGTCCTCGCGGTAGCGCAGGCGGCGGGCGACAGCGATGAGCGGCTCCTTTTCCGTGTCCCTGCCAGGCGCCGGGAGGTCAGGCGCGACGTCAGCCCGGAACGCGATGCGCGTGCCGTCGGGTGACCAGGCGAGCGCGTCCACGCCGCCGGGCTCGCTTGTGACCTGGTTGGCCTCGCCTCCGGCGGACCCCATGATCCAGACCTGCCTGCGGCCGTGCTCGTCAGGCCGGAGCAGCGCAATGAACGCGCCGACGGGGGAGAGCGCCGGCTGTTCAGAGTCTGACTCGTGGGTGACCTGGCGGTGCTGCCCGGTGGCGACGTCCAGGACGACGATCTCAGAGCGCGCCTTCAGGGTGTCCTTCTCAAACCAGCGCAGGGTGAACGCGGCGCGTGAGCCGTCCGCAGAGAGCGTCGGGTCCGTGACCGACTTGATGTGCAGGTGGAAGTCCGGACCAATGGGTTGTGGCATGTCAGGCCTCAGGGCACAGAACCAACGACCGGATGGGCGTTTGGCGGATTGTATCCGCGTCGTTCGCACGGATCGTGCTAGTCTCGGCTGCCCAATAAGTCGCGCGGTTAGAGGAACCTGGTGAAAATCACAGACGTACGCACCGTGGTCGTGGGCAACCCGTGGAAGAACTGGGTGTTCGTAATCGTCGAGACCGACGAGGGCATCACGGGCGTCGGCGAGGCCACGGGCGGCCTGTCCACCCAGCCACAGGTCGCCGCCGTCGGGGAGCTCAAGCACCTCGTCATCGGCCGGGACCCGCGGGACGTCCACGCCATCTGGCAGCACCTATACCTGTCGGCGTTCCTGAACCACTCCTCGGCCACCAGCGGCATCGAGATGGCGTGCTGGGACATCCTCGGCAAGTCCCTCGGCGTGCCGGTGTGGCGGCTGCTCGGCGGCAAGGTGCGTGACAGCGTGCGCGTCTACGCCAACGGCTGGTACACGGGGCCGCGCACCCCCGAGGGCTTCGCCGCCAAGGCGCGGGAGGTCGTGGCGAAGGGCTACACGGCCCTGAAGTTCGACCCCTTCGGCGGCGCGTACATGAAGCTCACACGGCGCGAGACGCGCGAGTGCCGGGCGATAGTCGCCGCGGTGCGCGACGCTGTCGGCCCCGACGTGGACATCCTGATTGAGGGCCACGACCGCTTCAGCGTGCAAGCCGCCATCGAGGTCGCCCGCTGGCTGGCTGAGTACGAGCCGACGTGGTTCGAGACGCCCGTGAACTCAAACGACCTGGAGGCGACCATCGCCGTGGCGCGCGCCTCGCCGGTGCGCATCATCGCCGGTGAGCGCTGGAAGGACCCGCGCCTCTTCGCCCGCTTCCTGGCCGCCGACGTGACCGACATCGTCAACCCGGAGCCGCTGGGCGTGGGCGGCATCTGGCGCACGCTGGAGGTGGCGGCGATCGCACGGGCGCACGACTGCGACCTGGCGCTGCACAACGCAGAGTCGCCGTTCAAGACGATGGTCGCGCTACATATATGCGCCGTGACGCCGAACATCTTCATCCAGGAGTGCTTCGACGACTTCCTGGAGCCCTGGACCTCACGCGTGCTGAAGGGCTACCTGCGGGTCGAGGACGGCCACCTGGCGATGCCTGAGGCGCCGGGGATCGGCGTCGAGCTGGACGAGAAGGAGGCGAAGAAACACCTCTACTCGCCCAAAAACTTCCTGCGCCTCTTCGAGCCCGGCTGGGAGCGGCGCGAACGGGCGCGGGACTGATGGAGCGAAAAGGGACGATGGCTCCAGTCAGGCCGTCAGCTCAAGCTTGATCTACTCGCCAAGCTCGCCGGCTTACGCGCGGCCCCGGCACGGCCTTGGCTCCCACGGGCACGCGCCTGCGGCGCGAGGGTCCTCAGGAGCTGTTCAACCGGGGCGCTGAACCGCTCGCCGTCGCCATACGAGCGCGCTAGCAGCATCGACCCCTCCAGCGCTCCGGTGAGCAGTCCGGCGACATCGCGTGCGCTCCCGTCAAACTTCAATGTGCCCCGTCGCCGGCCGTCCTCTAGCAGCCCGACCAGCCACCGCTCGTTCTCGTCGAAAAACAGTCGCAGCTCCTCCTGCACAGGCTCCGGCAGCGTGGCGTACTCCGCGGCGAACATGCCGCACAGGCACATGCGGTCCGCGCCCAGCACCTGCCGGTAGATCCGCACGTACCGCCGCAGTCGCTCGGGGGCGTCATCGTCCGTCGCCGCTATCTCTGCAACCGCGCCCTGGAAGGTCTTCGCATACCTGGCGACCAGCGCCCGCCCGAGGTCTGCCTTGCTCGGGAAGTGGTAGTGCAGGCTGGCCTTGGTAATGCCGACCTCGGCCGCGATGTGCGCGTAGCTGAAGCCGTTGAACCCGCGCGTCTGCGCTAGGCGCTGAGCCACATCGAGGATGTGTTCGATGGTGGCCGCGCCGTTGGAGCCTGCTGTCCTCGCCATGCGCCTAGTGTCCTGACTCCGAAAGTAAGCTCCGAATCGACCCCTCACCCTAGCCCTCTCCCTCAGGGGGAGAGGGGATGACGGATATGGCTCAGGACTTCGGAGACGGGACACTAGCCTACCAAAAAGCAGGCCGACTACCTACTGATTGACAGTCTACCTACTGGATGGTATAACCGCAGCGCGGTCTGCCACGTCCAACACGCGGCAGCGTCACCCGCCCCGGCGGCCAGTAAGGAGTGTCACGTTGACAGCGACAAAACAAACCGCGGCCGTGCACAAACGGTTCGGCAAACCCGACGAGACGCGGAAGTTCGAGCTCGGGCGCTTGGACCTCCTCAACATCGGCGGAGGCGCCGTCGGGCTCCTTGAGTTCCGCCCCGGCTGGCGCTGGTCCACGCACATCAAGCCGTCGGCAGGCACCGAGTGGTGCGAGGCCCCGCACTTCCAGTACCACATCGCCGGCACCCTGCGCGTCCGCATGGCCGACGGCGCCGAGTTCGACGCCGTGCCCGGTGACGTGACCATGCTCCCTTCGGGCCACGATGCCTGGGTAGTCGGCGACAAGCCAGTCATCGTGGTGGACTGGTACGGCACCAGCAACTACGCACGCGCCGCGCAGAAGGGCGCGTAGGAGCGACGTTTCCCCGCTCGTTCGCCCTGAGCCTGTCCAAGGGCGAACGGGGTTGCCCATCCTCCGGGCGATGGACGTCACGCGGTCCAGGCGATGATTTCATCCCGGCAGCGGTCCCGGTCATTTCATCCCGGCGAAAGCCGGGATCTCGGGTGCTCCCAGACCCATTCGACGGTCCGGCAGCACTGACGGCCGCGGAGAACCAGACCCGGCGCGCCCGGGCTGTCCCAAGGAGACAACCAGCCATGCCACTGCAGCAGTACCACCCCGGCCAGATCAAGGTCCAAGAGGAAGCCAATTCGAGGACGGTGGCCGACCACCTGGCCCACTGGACGGGCCCAGCCGCGGAGTTCGCCCTGGGGGCCGACCTCCTCGTCTTCTCAACGGCGAACGCCGACGGCAGCCTGGCTCTGCACGTCCTCTCTGGGAAGCCCCCCTTGATCCAGGTGGTGGGTGACGACAGGATCAGGCTCAACCCCAGCCCGGGCGGCACGCTCCTGCCTGAAGGCAAGACCGGCGGCCTCGCCATCAACCTGGGCGTGGCACGGAGGGTGAGGATCAACGGCATCGTAGAACACGTCGACGGCGCGGCCGAGATGGAGTTGAGCGAGACATTCACGCTGTGCCGCAAGTACCTTGCGCCCTCTGTGACGCCGGATCACGCCACGCCCGCGGGGCCGGCAAGGCGCAGGCCGGTCGAAGCCGGCGACCCGATGGCGCTGCGCGTGCTTGCCCAGGCGGAGACGGCCTTTCTGGCGACGGTCAGCCCGGACGGCTGGCCAGACGTGGCCCACCGCGGCGGCCCGCCCGGCTTCATCACGGTCGACCCGGCCCGCCGGACACTGTCCTGGCCGGAGTTCGTGGGAGACGGCGTGTTCAAGAGCGCGGGCAACGCACGTGTCACAGGGCACGTAACCCTTGTCGTCCCCGACTTTGAGTCCGGGTCCGCAGTGGAGCTGGTTGGCCGCGGCGACTACGTCAACGAGCGTGTGTTGAGGCAAGAGCGGCGCGAGCCCCTCGTGCAGTTCAAGACCTCGTATCCCATGCAGGGGCGCATGGACTGCACGCTGACGGCTGCCTACTGGGTGGAAAACCTGGTCCCGCCCAGACAGCGCATCCCGAAGGCCCTGAAGGTCACATCGAGCTCATCCCCGGACGACCAGGCGCCGCAGTAGCAGCCCCACAATCCCCCTCTCTCACAGCCCCAGTCCCGCTCTCTTACCAGCTCCAACCCCCTCTCCCGGCGGGATAGGTCGGGGGTGAAGGGTGCCTTGCCCCGACCCCGCTGCGCCCTGGGCCGCCATTTTCGCCAAGTGCCACGACCTCTCAGCCCGCCGCCCCGCTGATATAGTGCCCGGCGTCGAAAATGGCGCCCTGCCCGGGGCCAACGTGAGACCAACATAGATGTGGGGGCTCATCGGCTACATCGTTGCCACCACGGTGGGCAGCGGCCTCGTGATTTTTCTGGCAAGGAGGACGCCGGTATTCACTGACCCTCCCGAGGCGCAGGTGTTGGACCTGCACTCGACGACCGGCCGGCACCAGGGTGTCGTTGGCGGGCTGATGGGCCTGACTGTCACCGGCGTGGTGCTCCTCGTGACGTTGGCCAAGGACCCGACGCTGTTTTACCCGGACCAGTTCGACGCCATGTTGCTGCTGTTCCTGGTGGCTTTCCTCATTTACGTCGGCACCGGCGTGATGTTCGCCAACCTGCCCAGGACTGAGCCTGCGCTGGCCACAACACAGCGTGTCCAGTTCGGCCTGTCTATCGCGCAGTACTACATGGGCATCTTTATGAGCTTGTTCGGGCTAAAGCTGCTCTTAGTGGCGTTTCACTTCGACCGTGTCGCCAACGTGTTCAGCTGGATACTTTTCATCTCGGTTCTACTGGGCTGGGGCACTGCGGCGAGCGTGCTACGTCCTCTCGGGTTCGCCACGACACGACTGGCAGTCTCGGTCATGCCCGCGGTCGCGCTGGGGAGCGCGTTCCTGTTCCTCGGGATCGTGGAGCTATCGGGCGACGCCTTGAAGTCAGGTACGACGCCTAGTTACATGGCTGTCGGGGCATTCGGCACAGCGTGGTTGAACCTGAGCATGCACACGATTGTGCAAATGAACCACCACTCCGCGGCGTTCAGGCGGTTTGTCGAAAAGTATGGCCGCCTGCTAGTCCTTGGGGCGTCCCACAACGCTATATGCCTGGTCACGTTTACGTGGCTTGCCGCGATGGGCCTCGTCTAGCCGGGGCTGCGAAGCGGCGCGCCCGCCCTACCTCCCCTCCAACTCCAGCACCACCGGCTTTTCGGACAACCGCGACAGGAAGTCTCTGCCCTCTTCGTTGAACGGGTGCGCGTCCATGACGGCCTCGTTCAGCTCGTAGCCAATGCCGGGCTCTGTCGGCGGGATGATGTAGCCGTCCTGCCACTGGATAGGCTTCTTCAGCACCTGCGCGAAGAACCCGCCAAACGTCTCGATGCTCTCCTGGATCAGGAAGTTGGGGCTGCACGTGCCTAGCTGG
This sequence comes from uncultured Thermoflexus sp., assembly GCA_964456315.1. Taxonomy (GTDB): domain Bacteria; phylum Chloroflexota; class Dehalococcoidia; order Lucifugimonadales; family Lucifugimonadaceae; genus SHXW01. Next base: position 6,320 of record CAYWBD010000270.1, on the reverse strand, counting down.
ATGTTCGCCGCCGCCTCGATCGGCCCTGTGTACAGGTGCGGCGCCATCTGCGCGTAGTGCGCCTCGGCCATGCCGGCGATCTTCTTGGCCTCGAGTATCCCGCCGACCCTCCCGAGCGCCGGCTGCAAGATCGACGCCGCCTGGGTCGCGAGCACATCCGCGAACTCGTACTTGCTCACCAGCCGCTCGCCCGTGGCGACAGGGATGCTCGTCGCATGGGCGACCCGTGCCATCTCCTTGCGGTTCTCGGGCGGCGTCGGCTCCTCAAACCAGAGCGGGTCGTACTTTTCCAGCCGCTTTGCGAACCGGATGGCGCTGGACGTCGTCATCTGGCCGTGCGTCTTGATCAGCAGGTCGCACTTGCTGCCCGCCGCCTCGCGCATGTTCTTGGTCACCAGCTCTGCGTTGTCCAGCGACGCCAGCGAAAGCTGCCGGGGGTCGAACGAGCCCATCGGCATCACGGGGTCATAGCCAAGCGCGGTGAACCCCAGCTTCATGTAGTACGCCGCCCGCCTGGGCGCCTCCTCGGGGTCGCCGTGGATGTTTGTGGTCGCCGCCTTTGGGCTGCGCGAGGCATCGGGGTAGAGGTAGGTGTACGAGCGCAGCTTCTCGTTGACCTTGCCGCCCAGCAGGTTGTAGACCGGCTGGCCGAGCGCCTTGCCCACGATGTCCCAGCACGCGATCTCGATGGCGCTGAGCACGCCGCCCGTGGTCAGGTCCGGGTGCTGCGCGTAGCCGCTGGAGTAGACGATGCGCCAGATAGTCTCGATGTCGAACGGGCTGCGGCCGATCACGTGGCGCTGAACCACGTCCTCGACCAGCATGCGGACCTTGCTTGGCGCAAACGGGACCGCGTAGGCCTCGCCGTAGCCGTAGATGCCGTTGTCCGTCGTCAGCTTCACGAACACCCAGCACTGGCCGCCACGGTGCGGCGGCGGGTTGGCGACCGCCCAGGTCTTCACATCTTTGATGCGCATTTGGGGACTCCCGGCAGCACTATCGAATATTGGGCGGCATTGTACGAGGCGTCCGCCGAGCGGCGGCGCCCGTTCGCCCTGAGCTTGTCGAAGGGCCCCGTGCAGGACCGTCCAGGCGTGCTCCCTACAGCCCCTACCTCGTGAACACCGTCCCGCGCACAGACTCTCCCGATCCGGCCCCGCTCAAGCCCGCTCCTTCGCGATGCCTTTGGTTTCAGCAGGCCATGGGATGGGACTAGACGATCTATTCCTCTTCGAAGAGTTCCCGCGGCAGCCCAGACTGCTTGATGATCCCCAACAGGGTCCCCGTCCGAAGTTCGCGGCGCTCAGGCACTGGCACGATAAAAGTCGTTGTGGATGTAGTCCGCTTCATGATGATGTGGCTACCACGCTGACGGACTCGAACAAAACCATTCCTCTCAAGAATCCGGCAAACGTCCCGGCTCGACAGGACGCGGAGTCTACCCAATCGCGACTTCCAAGCGAGTTACGTACACGTCGGACTTCATCCGCCTCTTGAGTTCGTCTGGACTCGCTTCCTCAAGGACGATGCTGACAGCTTCTGCCAGGTTATCGCGCGCTTCCTCGACCGTATCGCCCTCGCTTACGACCTCCAGTTCAGGGCAGGTCGCCACAAACGCGTCCCCCTCCTTTTCAATGAGTGCGGTGAACTGAAAGCGCTTCTTGGGTTTACGAGCTGGGGGCATGGGCCGTCTCCTCTCTGGGGTGCTCGAATTGAGTGTACGGCTTACCGCGTAAACACCGTCCCGCGCACGTAGTCGGCGTCGTCGGAGGCGAGCCAGGCGTAGACCTTCGCCACGCCGTCGGGTGACACCAGCGACGCCATCTGCTGCTCGAAAGCCGCCTTGTCACCCGTGATCGACAGGGTGTGCTTCAGCTGGCCCACCTTCAGCGGCGTGTCCACAGAGCCGGGCGCAACGTCGTTAACACGCACGCCGTGCCTGGCAAGGTAGCCTTGCATCACCATCGCCAGCCCGTGCACGCCGCCCTTGCTGGACCCGTAGGCGTACGACGACGACCCGCCGGTGACGCCCGCGCCCGACGCCGTGAGCACGATCACGCCCCGGTGCTGCCGCTTCATCACCGCCGAGACGTGCTTGGCGATGAGGAACGACCCCTTGAGGTTGATGTCCAGCACGCGGTCCCAGGTGGCCTCCGGGAAGTCATCGAGCTCGACGTTTGCGCCGTCGAGCACGCCTGCGAAGTGGAGGAGCACATCTATCCCGCCGAGCCAGCCCTCCGCGGCCTTCACGCCGCCTGCGACCTGCGCCTCGTCCACCACATCGAGGTGCCAGTAGCGGGCGTCGCCGGCGGCCTCGTTGATATCGTTCACGGTGCTGATGCCCTCGGCGTCGTTCACGTCGAAGGCCGCTACGCGTGCGCCGTGCGCGCTCACGCGCAGCGCCGTCGCCCGGCCGATGCCCGTGGCCGCGCCGGTCACGATGATGCGTTTGCCCTTGAGGTCAGGCATATCGAGATTCTCCCGAGTGAAGGTCAATCCTGCAGCCCGTCACGGCTCCGACAAGCCGCTAGGCAGCCGTCAGAAGGCTGAGCAATGGGCCGACAGTGACCTAGTGAATGCTTCGAACGAGAGCGCTGGAGCAGGTTCAGAGTACACACCGCGACGCCCTGCTGCGGGTGGAGATGTAATGAACGCGGCAGCACGGTAGAGCCGCTCAAGCATCAGTTTCTCGCAAAGGAGTTGGTAGCGGCGCGCGTACGACGCTTCTTTGAACTCCGGGAATACAGCGAAGTGCGGCTCAGACACCTTGACGGGCGCGTGGGCTTGCGGGGTGTCTGCAAGGAGCATCATGTACCCGAGCCACGGCTCTTGCTGTACTCCGAACGCGCCTTTGCGAAAGGCAGTCCATAGGTCCGTTGCCGAGCCTATCGCTTCTTCAGCCCGGTTGTTGAAGTTGTTCCCGAACGAACTCACCTGAGATTTGAGTTCGATTACAGCGACGAGCTTCTGGCCGGACGCCACGACTACGTCCCATTCCTTCGTGGCGCGATAGTAGCCGGGGAGTTCTACAGATTTCTTGCGGTACAGACTCAGATGACCCGCGCCGGCGCGGTTGATCACCGCGCTCACCAGGGTGGCGAACCCGTCCATCTGCGCGCCACCGGTGACCGCGGACCTCGCGCCCTGGTCGCGCTGTCCAGTAAGTTGCTGTGTGCTGGTCTGGCGCGCCCGAGTACCCCAAAACAAGCGCACAGCATCCGTCAGAGTGCGGGCTCTTTCTGCCCGTGAAGCAGCAGATACGGTCGGCCGCTGGCTCGATTGGTCTTGAGCGTCAGGGGAACCATGCGTCTGAAGCTATGCGCTCCGAGTCGGGCTATGCTGGCGGCGTGGTAACCGGCGTCTACCTCTACACAGACGCCGTCCCGGCCCCATGTGGAAGCAGCAACCGCGACCGTGCCTGACCCCATGAACGGGTCGAGGACGGTATCACCGACAAAGCTGAACATCCGGATAAGGCGCTCGGCCAGGGTCTCAGGAAAAGGCGCGGGGTGGTTGCGAGTTGATGCGCCGGGCAGGTCCCAGACCTGTCTGAACCACTGCCGGTGCAGGTCCGCAGGAATGACACTGGCGACCCTCTCGGCGAACGTCGGACTTCTGTAGCCGACGCCCTTGCGCTGCATGAGGATGTACTCGATGTCGTTCTTGACCACGGCGTTGGGCTCGTATGGCTTGCCGAGGAACCCGGAGCTCCCGTTCTCCACCTCATGAGCGACGTTGCCGATCTTGTACCAGATGATTGGCGCAAGGTTGTCGTGACCGATCCTTCGGCACCGCTCCTGAATGGAAGCGTGCAACGGCATGACGACATGACGCCCGGCCTGCTTGCGTGAAAGGATCACATCCCCGACGACGATGATTAGCCGGCCGCCAGGGACCAGACGGTCGTAGACGCCTTGCCACACCTCATCCAGGGAGTCAAGGAACTCCTCGTATTCGACGATGCTCCCCAACTGTGCATCGTGCGGCGGGTATTGCTTTAGCGTCCAGTACGGCGGCGACGTGACCGCCAGATGGACGGGTCCGTCCAGTTCTCTGATCAGTTGCCGGCTATCACCCAGGAGCAGTGTGTGAGCCGTGGGTAGCTTCTGAACCCATGCTTCGACGAGCGCAACGTCTAGTTGACTCTTCGCCAGCGCGGGTATTGCGGTCTGCTGATCGACGGGGTCAGCCAGGTACGCAGGCAGTTCCGGAGGCGCGACATGAAATCGCTCCCACCCGTGTGCGGCCCCCCGCACTGTTCCTTGTAATTGCGGATTCGCCATTTTGGGCTCGGTTAGAGCAGAGGTGCGCCGACTAGACCTGCTGGTCATCCGGCATCTTACAACGGCCCGGAATCTTCCTCAGGCCTGCGTGTCGGACTCCCCCCTACCACCATATCTTCCCGACGATCTCGGAGCGGATCTCCTTCACGACCTTGATGTAGATGCCCGACGACAGGTACTTCCAGCCAGAGTCGGCGAACAGGCACACGATGTTCCCGCGCTCAAGCTTCTGCGCCAGCTTGCGCGCCGTCGCTGCCACCGCGCCGGAGGACTCGCCCGCAAATATGCCTGCGTGCTCCAGCAGCCACTTTGTCCAGTACAGGCCCTCTTCAAGCTCGATCAGGATGCGGGCGTCCAGGCTGTCAAGGTCCAATATCGGCGGGATGAAACCGTGCTCAATCGAGCGCAGCCCCTGCACGACATCGTCCGGGTGAGGCGCAGTCGCCACGACCTTCACGGCAGGGTTGTGCTCCCGCAGTCGCCTGCCCACGCCCATGAGCGTGCCGCCGGTGCCCAGCCCGGCCACGAACACGTCCACGTCCGGCAGGTCACGGACGATCTCCGGCCCGGTGGTCTCGTAGTGCGCCAGCGGGTTCGCGGCGTTGCCGTACTGGTAGGGCATGTACCACGACGAGTTCTTGCGAGCGAGCTCCTGCGCCACAAGGATGGACTCGTTGGTGCCCTTGTCGGCCGCAGACAGCACCACCTCGGCGCCAAAGGCCTTCAATAGCTGCACGCGCTCCGGGCTGACCGACCCAGGCATGACGGCTTTCATCTTGTAGCCGCGCACCCTTGCGACCATGGCCAGGCCGATGCCGGTGTTGCCGCTCGTGGGCTCGATGATGGTCTGGCCGGGCTTGAGCAGGCCCTTTTGTTCTGCGTCCAGGACCAGGTGCCGGGCGACGCGGTCCTTGACCGAGCCCGTGGGGTTGTGACCCTCGAGCTTGGCGAAGATGCGCACGCGCGGGTTTGGCGAGAGGCCGGGGACCTCGACAAGCGGCGTGTTTCCGATGGCGTCCAGCACGTCCCGGCCAGCCTTCTGCGTGGTGCCCGTTGTGTTGACCGCCACCTGCGCGCTTGCTCCTCACAGAAAGCCCCGCGTCCCGGTCTACCGGGAGCGGGGCTCCTATTGTGCCACTCGGTCTGAGCTACCTGGTTTCCGGGCCTCCGCTCTGGGCCTTCGGTCGCACCTTCAACGGCATCTCGATCACGCAGTACACATTGTCGTACGCGGTAAGCATCTGGGCCTGATGGCGGTGACTCCCCTTCCCGACGCGGACGTTGCTCAACCTTCGCGCCTGGATGGCCACTCGATCGCCAGGGACCGCGTCACCCTTTTCGAACAGTGTCGGCGGCGCCAACCATGATCTCCTGTTCTTCCAGAAGCTCGTTGCAGATCTCAACGACCTGCTCAAGGTCGAGCTTCAACTCACGGGCGACATCGGAGTAGTACCAGGTGCCGCCTCCGGCGAAGAGGCTCAGGATTTCCTTCTTCGCCTGCTTGCGTGTCACGGTCCGCAAGACCACGACTTCCGGTGCGTCTTCGCTCAAGGCGGCTAGCTGCTGCTCAAGTGAGCGCACCCTCTGCTCCAGCGCCTTCACTTTTTGCGATAGGTCAGGCGACGGCAACGGTCGACGCGCCACTGCACGGGAAGGGGCGGCTATCGTCGCGGGCCTGGAAGCGGGCACCTTCGTCTGCGTGGCCATTAAGGTCCTTGATTCAGGCCCTCTCCCGACGGAGACGGCTACTCTTTATCCCACCAGGGCCTGGTGCGGCGCGACACCGCAGAAGACCTCGTAGTCGATGAGCTTGGTCACCGTCGGGTGGTCCCCGCACAGCACACACTTCGGGTTGCGGCGCACCTTGACCTCGGTGAACTCCATGTTCAGAGCGTTGATCAGCAGCAGCCTGTTCGTCAGCGTCTCGCCGATCCCCAGGATGAGCTTGATGGTCTCCAGCGACTGGATGGACCCCACCAGGCCCGGCAGCGCGCCTATCACGCCCGCCTCGGCGCAGCTCGGCACCTCGCCAGGGGG
>CAYWBD010000269.1:0-3684 GCA_964456315.1 uncultured Thermoflexus sp. | reverse complement strand
CCGTGCACGCGCCGCACGAGGTCGTGTCGCACCCGACATGCGTGCCGGTGAGGTTCAGGACCTCCCGCAGGTAGTGTGCTAGCAAGAGCCGCGGCTCGACTGAGCTCGTGTGCCGCGTCCCGTTCACGGTTACGCTAATTTGATGGGGCATCAAGTCGCCTCCGTCCGCGTGCAGGGAACCTCCCCGCAGTTGCGGCCTGTAGTAAATCAGCACCGGAGCGTCTTGGCAACGGGTGCGGGAGGTTGGACTGGCCTGGGTGGCGGACGGGGCCGCTCATGCCAGGTGACTGTCGGGGGAACGTTCACGGAGAACGGGAAACCGGCTGTTCCATTTCATCCCGAACTTGTTTCGGGATCTGTGGCCAGGTCGTAGGGCGCTACGCTGGCCTCTCACACAAGACTCTCAGCTGGGCGTCTTGCCAGGCCAGCTTCAAGGGAGCACCACTAATGGCGTTCGACATCACCGGGACTTACAACCTGAAGACCCCGCCGGCGACTGCCTGGGCGCTGCTGAACGACGTCAAGGTACTCCAGACCTGCATCCCAGGCTGCAAGAGCCTGACCGAAACCGGCCCCGACGAGTACGAGGCTGAGCTAATGGTGGGCGTCGGCCCGGTGCGCGGTGTCTACAAAGGGACGGTCAAGATCACGGAAAGAAAGCCCCCCCAGTCGTACCGGATGACGGTCAAGGGCAGCGGTGGCGCGGGGTTCGTGCAGGGCGACGGCGTGCTCACGCTGTCCAGCAACGGCTCCGGCGGCACGACGGTGTCAGTGAAGGGGACCGCAGAGGCCGGCGGGCTGCTCGCCAGGGTAGGGCACAGGTTCATAGATGGCGCAGCCACCCAGCTGACCAGGAAATTCTTCGAGTGCCTCGCGAAACGGGCAGCGGCTGGTTAGCCCGGTCCCGGAGCTATCAGCTTTTAGTGACCGTCACAGGTCTCTCGTGCCAGTGGTCCGGGCTTCGGAGCATCCCGATTGGCGGGCCACGCGCCTCGCTAGAGACCGAACTTCTCGCTCATCGCCATTACGAGCCTTTCGATGTCCTGACGAGACCTCAGCTCGGGCCGCATGCCTAGTTTTTCGAGTGCCGGGCGGACCGTCCGGTTCAGGCACTCGAGTTCCGTGGCTGTAGTGTCGTAGCCCTCGAACTGCCCATCGAGCCCAATCTCGCAGATGGCCCTCGTCAGCAAACCGAGATAGGCGGCCAGTGACTCGATCTTCTGGTAATTGAGCCGGTCCGCGGTGTCGGTCGCCCGGTGATAGTGCTGCCACCTGCCACAGGTCAGTAGTAAGTAAGGCCGCTTGTTCATCCTGAAAACGTGGTGGTCGCTGAGGTCTCCCAGGTATCTGTTTAGCGTGGGCACGGTGCGGACGCCAGAAGCGGGCTGGCACTTCTTGATCACTCCCTCCAGACCCGGGTGACTCTCCATACCGGTCACGAAAAGCAGGTCTTCCAACCCAGGGACAGGGACGTTGTGGCCCACAAGGTCCAGGATGACAGCGCAGTGGATGGGTCCAATCCGCTGGTCTTCGTAGAATCGGATCGATCCCATGGCGGGCCGAAGGAAATGCGGGGGTTCCTCGGCGTCGAAGAACGCCAGCAAGACAGTCCTGTGTCTGCGCTGTCGCCTTAGCGCTTCACCCACGGACAGCAGAACCGCGACCGCGGCCGCGTTGTCATCAGCGCCAGGGAGGGCTTCACAGGTGTCGTAATGAGCTCCCAGCAGCACGGGCGCAAGGGAACGGTCCGAGCCTGGAAGCTGAGCCACGACGTTCGCGAAATCCTGGCCTCCGTGCCGGTACGGGAGCACCAACGACCCGCGGGCGTAGGCTTGTGCCCCGAGGCTGTCCAGCCGCCGGACGATGTATGCCCGAGCCTCGGCATGTCCTGGCGAGCCAGCCATGCGGCCACCGGCGGCAGCCAGCAGTCGCACATCCTCCCTGATCTGATCTGCCACACGCCTCCTAAGTAGTCACCGCCAAGACGTGAAGCTCCAATCTGAACACCGGGTGCCCGGCGCTCAGGGCTCGCGCGTGTACCCCAGATCGTCCGCGACACGCTTTGACGCTTTGATGCCTGACCGCGTGACGAACTCCACACGGTTGCCGTCAGGGTCTCTCACGAAGAAGCAGCGCTGACCGTCGTGGCGTTCGCTGGGGCCCTCGATCTCAAGGCCGGTGTCCTTAACCGTCTTGACCGCAAGATCGAAGTCTTCCACCTCAAACGCAGTGTGGTACGACCCTGCCGGCACAGGCACCGGCGCGGCGCCGTCGCGCGGCTCGATCAGGTGCACCATCGTGCCGTCCCCGGCCCGCATCCACACGATGTTTTTGGCGTCGACCATCGACGCGATGACTTCGAGCCCGATCAGGTCGCGGTAGAACTTCAGCGACACCCTGCGGTCCTTGACCCCAATCCCGACATGGTTGATGGTCTTGATCTTGATTTTGGCCACGCTGGTGCGCACCTCGATCCCCGGGCTCAGGAGAACCCCAGGCACATTATCCCGAAGCAGAAGCGCCGCTATTTCAGCTCGAATACGGCCTCGACCTCGACCGGGATGCCCATCGGAAGGCTGCCCATGCCAACAGCGGAGCGCGCGTGCCTGCCGCTCTCGCCGAACACAGCCACCATAAGGTCCGAGAACCCGTTCACCACCTTGGGGTGGTCGCCAAACTCCGGGACAGCGTTGACCATGCCCAGCACCTTGACGGCGCGGTTGACCCGGTCAAGGTCGCCCAGCAGCACCTTCATGCTCGAGAGCATCGAGATGCCCACCTGCCGGGCGGCCTGGTACGCCTGGTCAACGTTCGTGTCCTTTCCCACTGTGCCCTTGATGAACGTGCCGTCAGCGCGCAGCGGGCCGTGGCCGGACATGAACAGCAACTTGCCCACTATCACCCCGGCGACGTAGTTCCCGACGGGCGACGGCGGGTGCGATAAGTCGAGCTTCAGTTCCTTTACCTTTGCTTCTGCGGTCACGTTGGGTCCTTTCAGTTGCTGGGTAGACGAGCTGAACGCCCATGGGGCCGCGGCTGTCCAGCGGGGCCGAATGCGGCATCGTACAACTTCGAGAGGCGAGACAGTGCGTCCGCGGGAAGCGGGCCCATCTCGATCGCGCGCAACGCCTCATCAATGTGTGCCAGAGTCGAGAAGCCAACAAGCACGCCCGATACGCCGCGGTTAGCCAGCGCGAACCTGACCGCCGCCTGCGCCATCGTGCCGTGAGCCTCCCCGAGCGCCTCCCGCGCCTGGGCGGCCAGTCGGGCGTCAGACGCAGAGTCAGACCCCGGGAACATCGACACCTCCTGGTCCCTGGGACGCTGCGTCGCGACGACGCCCGCCGCCAGCACCCGGATGTTCATGACCGCCATCCCGCGACCTGCGCACCTGGAGATGATGTCCCCAAAGTCGTGTCCCGGAAACCCCGCCGGTACGGCCCGTCCGGCGCTGGGGTTCAGCACGTTGTAGTAGACCTGGGCGGAGTCGAACTCCCCGCTGTCAACAAGCCGGTGCAGGGCAGGGGTCTCCCCGAGCGCGGTGAACCCAATGAAGCTGGTGAGCTTCTGGGCTTGCACACGGCGGAGCCCCTCCAGGACCCCGTTTGGCCCGAGGATGTCGGCGACGGACGCTGCCTGCGCAGACGCCGGGTCCCCGTGGGCGCCACGTTCGCCGATCACCCG
>CAYWBD010000268.1:0-4066 GCA_964456315.1 uncultured Thermoflexus sp. | reverse complement strand
CGGGGGCGCCCCCCAACCAGCCGCCTTGCCGACCGCAGCCTGGATCAACAAGCCGGCCACACAGGAGGTAGCTCACTAAATTCGGACGTCAACCGTCTCACCTGGCTTGACAGGCCCCGCCGGGCGCAGTGCCGGGGGCTTCGTTTTGATCTCGTATTTGTGGTGGGCCCAAGTAGACTCGAACTACTGACCTCGACTTTATCAGAGTCGCGCTCTAACCAGCTGAGCTATGGGCCCACGCGTCTGCCAGGCGGGACGGTCCCCCGGCTGCACTTCGCTGCTCGCAGCGAGACATGAATGGTCGTGTCACGGACGGCCTTCACGCGGGGCCGACGGCTCGGACGCGTTTGGGCCGCGGCCGCGGGCACGGGCCCCTAACAGTCTTTCCGTCCGAGACCAGGTAATTCTACAACGAGTTCGACCGGCGCATTCCTGGCAACGATGAGCACCAGGGGCTCTGTGCGGCTCGTGTTGACTGGCTGGTGCGCTGCCCCGGGAGGCACGTAGATGAAATCACCGGGGCCGATCTCATTCGAGACCTCCAACTGGTCGCCAGCCAGGAACAGGCCGTGACCGCTGACAACGTAAATCGCCGACTCACAGTTCGTATGGTAATGGGTGGTCGAACACCGGCCAGGCGGCACGGTAGAGACCGCCAGGTGGATACCCACCGAGCCCGTGAGCGCCTTCGACACCCCGGCCAGGCGCGTCATGGCTCCAGAGGAGACTTCCACTTCCTGTTGGTCTGGCCGTATGACCTTGACCTGCTTGCCGTCAGGGACGCTGCACATAGCGGGCAAGGTTACATGCCAGGCGGCCGGTAGCGTGCCGAAGCGCGGCGCCCGCAACGGTCATTCGGAAGACGCCATCCTAAGCCCAGAGTCCGTCCACATGAGCGTGACATTTCGGCCGGGCGCAGCCTCGACCGAGCCGGCTACCGCCTGCACCGCGCCTTCGTCCAGCACGCCCTGCCAGGCAGGCGCCGAGAGGTCGACGCGCCACTCCACCTCCCGCCCCAGCGCCGCTTCCAGCAGTGCCCTGAGCGCATCTGAGCCCGCGGGTGCAAGGAGCACGACCCGACGGCGTCGAGCGGGCAGGGATTCCGACAGCGCCTCGCGGATACCGCCCCCAATGGCCCGCGAGTGCAAGTAGGCCGCTGACCCGCCGACCAGGGCTACGGCTACCGCCCAGCGCGCCGAGTCGCCCGTCCCCGCGCCCAGAGACGAAGTGAGGGCATCGTTGAGGAAGAAATACAGGGCCGTCGCCCCGCCACCGACTGCCGCAAGCAACCCCGCGCCTGTGACTCCGAACAGGAAGAACCGCCTGACCTGAGTGCGCTCGGGAGTCGATGCGGCCGCACGCAGCCGGAGCGCCATGCCCCCCCACACCAGAGCCCCCAGCAGGGCAGTCGCCAGGATCGTCGCGACTGCATTCTTCGCCTCGCCGGGCCCTTTCAGGATTACGTCGTCGGATGGGACGGACGCGCCTATCGCGGTTGAAATTCCCACCACAGCGGCCGCCGCGAGCGCGCCCACCCCGGCCGCGAGGGCGGCGTACTTGCACGCCCACGCCGTCCACGGCCGGGCATACGACCGCTCAACGGCGCGCGTAGGCCGGACCAGCAGAGGCGCGTAGTAGAGAAAGGGCAGCCCGACGGCGAGCCACAGGCCCACCCAGCCCGTCAGGTCTGCCAGACGGTCCGCAACCGGTCCACCAAGGTCCCCGAACGGGAGCCTAATCAGGGACTGCAGGACCACTCCCGCAGCAACAAGCCCGGTGGCGGACGCAGCAACCGCTGCGACCACGCTGTAGGCGTCGCGGAGGGTCGATTCGCTGTCATTTCTGGCGCCGACGCGCCAGTGGAATGCCCAGAGCGCAAGCCCTGTCACGGCCACACCCAGCCCTTCCTGCATGCCCCTGGTCCAGACCGCACCGGTGTGCAGGACCTGGCCCCTGAATGCGGCGTCGTACAGGGCGCTCAGGAGGCCGTCAACGAGCCCCGACAGCCCGATCACGCCGACGAACAAGGTCCCCGCCGCGGCGGCGTACAGGTACCACCTGTGCCACGAACGCCCGGCGTGTCCCGGCCGCCACGTCCTCCTCGCCTGCCTCCAGTGGAAGGCCCAGACCAGCGACCACACCGCCAGCCTGGCTAGCAGGTCGCCCGAGAGGGACGCCCGCCCGCCCGAGAGGTCGGTCACGGCGTCCCCTACCCCGGACCCCGCCACCCCGAGCGACACGGCCAAGAGCAAGGCCAAGTAAGCCTGACGGAAGCCGCGGTCCAGCTCTGTGGGGTCTGCTGCCGCGTGCCGGCTGGCCAGCCGCCAGTGAAACACCCACACCGGGCCGGCCACGGCCAGCATCGAGATGCCCAGGGCAATGCCGCGAGAGGCGTTGCCGAGCACCGTGCGGCCGGGCCACAGCTGATCAGCTATCGCGCCCAGGAGCTCGCTGGCCCCGATCGCGCCGACAATTGCCGTGACCGCCAGCACAAAGTAGACGTAGATGCGCTGGGCGCGGCTCACCCGAGTGCGCCGGCCGGCCGGGACCACGGCCTCGGCCGCCTCACATCGTTGAGCGGAGCGGCGTTCACTTCGCGCCCGCCGGGGTCCCCACCGGGGTCGCTTCGGGCACGGCAGGAGCGGCGGTGGCAGGCGGTTGCTGCCCGTCTATCAAGCGCTTTGAAAAGTCGCAGTAACCGTACGGCCAGCTGCCCTCGCCGACGCGCCACTCTCCCTCTTCCAGCTCCAGGGAATAGGTGGTCTCGAACGACGACCCGCGCGGCCCCAGGACGCCGACGTCCACCCGGCCGGGGTCTACCGTGGCGCGCACCGACGCCCGGGAGTCCCGGACTGTCGTGTCACGCACGATAACCCGCGAGCGGTCAAGCTCATCCTCAAGGATGGGGATGCTGTCCAGGAAGAAGTCCTTGTTGCACTGTTCGCGTGCGCTTTTGGTCAGCAGGGCGTAGGCGCCCTCGCCGTCGCCGCGGGCCAGGTAGCCCAGGAACGTCCGGACGGCCGCCTTCGGCTCCGAAGCATCCGGGACGAACTCAGACGAACAGGCCGCCACGAGGGCGAGCGTGCCTGCGGCGATGATGATCAGGACGGGTCGCATTCTCATGCTCACCCCTGCAAACTGCGGCCCAGGGACCTTGCCATCGGGCCCGGAACTCTTTCAGTATCCCCCTCGGCCGGACAGCTCGGGCGGCGCGGACGTGAGGGAAGCGTGCGGGCGGCCACCCCACGGGGACGATGTGGGAGAAGCCCTGCCGGCAACGCATCCGGCCCGTGATGACAGAGTACCCTGCCGGACGTTACCGGCAGGTTATCTGGGCTCTTACATCACCGACCGACTCTGTACCGGACGTTGTCTGCCGTGAACCAAGCCGCCCCGGTACCAACATTCACCCCCGTCACTCTGTGCGATGGTTCCCGGAGCAAGCTTGGTTTCATTACAGCCGTGCATACGCAAGAACCGTGGCGTTGCCCCGCAAATCGGCGCAGCAGATCGCCGCAAACAAAAGCGCCTCCGGAAATCCGGAGGCGCTTTCGATAAGAGCACCTTAGCGACTGAACAGTGGAAGGAAGAATACGTCGGATGTTCTGGGAGTTCGATCCAACTGTTTTGGACCGAGTTCTTTTACGACGCATCAGGGCTTTCTAGGACCTGCAGTTAGTTTCGCTGGAGCCCCTTCCATACACCCCGGCAAGCCGTGGTGCGGAATCTCGCTCAACCGCTAACTACTTTCAGGCCACCCTGACGTCCGACCTTGGAGTGCCCTTGCAAGGTCTACCTGACAGGATCTCGTTCGCACTGCACAGAGTGCAGATTGACCAATTTCCTGACCGATAGTCCCTACTCAGAACTCCTTAGAAAGGAGGTGATCCAGCCGCACCTTCCGGTACAGCTACCTTGTTACGACTTCGTCCCAGTTATCGGCCCCACTCTCGGCGCCTGCCTCCTTGCGGTTAGCCCAGCGACTTCAAGTGTTTCCGACTCCCATGACGTGACGGGCGGTGTGTACAAGGCCCGGGAACGTATTCACCGCAGTATGCTGACCTGC
>CAYWBD010000267.1:0-3013 GCA_964456315.1 uncultured Thermoflexus sp. | reverse complement strand
GACCAGCATCATCGCCCCGAACACTCCAGTCTCCACCTTCAGGCCCGTCTTCCGGAACGCCTCGACAACCCTGGCGAACACCGGCTCGGACACCGGTGCAGGTGCGGCATCGGTGAACCCTGGCCTGCGCCCCTTGCGGGTCGTGGCGTACAGCGTGAACTGGCTGACCAGCAGTACCTCGCCGCCAATCTCCAGTGCAGACCGCTCGAAACCGCGGTCCTCGCCCTCAGGCGGGAACAGGCGCATGTTGACGCACTTTTCGGTGAGGTAAGCGATGTCCTCATCAGCGTCGGCGTGCGTTACGCCAACGAGCACCAGCAGACCGCGCCCAATCTCACCCACCACCTTGCCATCAACTCGGACGGCGGCGTGGGAAACGCGCTGGATCACTGCTCGCATGGGCCGCGGGCCAACATAAAGGCCCGGCTGCGAAGTCCTGGGCCACACCCTTCATTCCCTCTCCCCTTGAGGGAGACGGGTGCCCGCCGAAGGCGGGCGCGGGTGAGGGGCCGAGTAGGATCTCCACTTCGGAGACGAGACACCTAGTCGCCCTTGTCAGCCTTGGACGATGTGGAGGCGGCCGGCTCAGACTTGACCTCAGACTTCGCGGAGTCCTTCTTGGCCGGCGCAGAGGAGTCCGACGAGCCTTCCTTCGAAGAGTCTTCCTTCTTGGGACCGCCGTTGCGGCCGCTGGACCCGCGGCCGTGATCGGTCGAGTAGAAGCCGGAGCCTTTGTAGACGACGACCGGCACGCTGAACTGTCGCGTCGATGCGCTGCCGCACTTGTGGCAAGCAGCGACGGGCTCGGCGGAGAACGGCTGGACTTCTTCGAAGCGGTGTCTGCACTTCTTGCAGACGTAATCGTAAGTCGGCACTCGGGCCTCCACGCGAAAACGCGAGCGACTGGCACTCGCGCTCTCTGTTTGCTAACTCTCAAATCTAGTCCGGCGCGGGTGTGGTGTCAACCTGTCCCATGTCGCTGGCAGGGAGAGGGATTGGGTGTGGGCCGAAGTTTCAGGCGACCCTCTCCTGCGCTCTGGGAGTGCCGCGAGCGACAGCGCCGATGCGGGCCAAGCGTGCCGTCGACCGGTCGAGTGTCAATCAGACGTCGCCCGTGAGAAGCCGTTCATGTAGGCGTCAGAAGCCTGCTCGAGGCTGACATCCAGCAGTGCCCCGAACCGCAGCCGGGCGCCTCCAACGCGCCCGACCACACTCAGCGGTACCCCGGCCAACGCCGCGATGCCGGCGACTCGCGCCCGGCTAGACTCTGGCGCGCTCAGCACGACTCTCGACTGGGCCTCCCCAAACAACGCGGCGTCCCATCGCTCCGGCACAACGCCCTCAATAACCGCTCCGCGCTCGCCCAGGACCGCCGACTCCGCTACCGCGACAGCCATCCCGCCATCAGAGCAGTCGTGCGCCGACGAAACAAGCCCCGCCCGGACCATATCCCGGCACGCCTTCTGGACGCGCCGCTCCAGATCGAGGTCCAGCCTTGGCTGGCCGGCCACCTTGCCGTGCAGCACAGACATGAACTCGCTGCCGGCAAGGCCCTGGGGCGTGTCCCAGGGCGACGCCGCGCCCAGGAGCAGCACCAGGTCGCCGTCGCGCTTGAACTCGGCCGTTGCGTGGCGCGCAACGTCGTCCAGCACGCCCAGCGCGCCGATCATGGGCGTCGGGTAGATCGCCCGGCCCCGCGTCTCGTTGTAAAGGCTGGCGTTGCCACTGACGATCGGCAACCCCAGCGCGCGGGCCGCCGCGGCCATCCCTGCCAGCGACTCGGTCAGCTGGTACTGCACGTCCGGGTTCAGCGGGTTGCCGAAGTTCAGCCCGTCCGTCAGCGCGACCGGCTCAGCGCCCGTAACCGACACGTTGCGGCAGGCCTCTGCGACCGCGATGGCCGTGCCCACGAACGGGTCCAGGTAGCACAGCCGCCCGTTGCAGTCGACCTTCAACGCCAGTGCCTTCTTCGTGCCCTTCAGCCGGATGAGGGCCGCGTCGCCGCCGGGGGCGATCACCGTGTTGTTCTGCACCATGTGGTCGAACTGACGGAACACACCCCGCTTCGAGGCGATGTTCGGCGACGCCAGCAGCGCCAGGAGCACGTCTGCGGGCGACTTCTCCGGCAACGGTAGCGACGACGGGTCGAACGCCTGGAGCTCGCTCAACCAGCGGGGCTTCGGCGCAGAAAACGTGTAGACGGGCGCCTGCGTGAGCGTCGAGATCGTCGTGTCGGTCAGGAGGCGCGGCCCGTCGTAGACGCGGACACGGTCCCCGGCAGTGAACTCGCCGATTACAGTCGCGTCAAGGTCCCACTTCTTGAAAAGCGCCAGCACCGGACCTTCGCTGCCCGGTGTGACCGCCAGCACCATGCGCTCCTGCGACTCTGACAGCATGACCTCGTAAGGCGTCATGCCAGCCTCACGACGTGGCACCTTCGCGGTGTCGAGACTTAGACCCAGGCCGGAACGCTCTGCCATCTCGATGGTCGCGCTGGTCAGGCCGGCCGCGCCCAGGTCCTGCATGCCGACCACGCCGGGCAGCCTCACCGCCTCCAGGCAGGCCTCGATGAGCACCTTTTCCAGGAACGGGTTGCCCACCTGGACCGCAGAACGCATCTCTGCCTGCTCCTCGAACGCCCGGGAGGCCAGCCCCGAGGCGCCGTGGATGCCGTCGCGGCCAGTGTCCGCGCCGACCAGCAGCAGCAGGTCGCCCGGGGCGCGGGCACGCGCCGACACGAGCTTGCCGCCCTCGACCAGCCCAACGCACATGGCGTTGACCAGCGGGTTGCCCGCGTAGGTCTTGTCGAAGGCGATCTCGCCTCCGACGTCGGGCACTCCAATGCAGTTGCCGTACGCCCCGATGCCTCCCACCACCCCGTGCAGCAGGAACCGGTTCCGCGCATCGTCCGGCGGACCAAAGCGCAGGGAGTTCAACAGCGCGATTGGCCTCGCGCCCATGGCGAAGATGTCCCGCACGATCCCGCCCACCCCGGTGGAGGCGCCCTGGAACG
>CAYWBD010000266.1:0-7596 GCA_964456315.1 uncultured Thermoflexus sp. | reverse complement strand
CGGTCGCCGTCGATGATGAGGTCGTTGCCGTCCGCCTTGACCGTGCCGGGATAGACGCCGTAGGTGGAGTCGTACTTGAACAGGTGGGCGTTGGTCCGGGCGTCGGTCAGGTCATTGACCGCGACGACGCGCAGGGTGCCTTTGTGGCGCTCGCGGATCGCCCGGACGACCTGCCGCCCGATGCGGCCAAACCCGTTGATACCGACGTTGACTACTGCCATGTTGTTTGCCTTTCGTGTCCAGGACTGGCCTCTTGCACGACCTCGTCTATTTCCGCGCAGGCTTTCGCCCGGACGGACCGCCCTGCCTGCTCTTGAGCACCCGGGAGCCGGCGTACGTCGCCTTGTCGCCCAGCCAGCCTTCGATGCGGAGCAGGCGGTTGTACTTGGCGACGCGCTCGCTCCGCGCCGGCGCCCCTGACTTTATCTGGCCGGCCCGCACGCCCACCGCGAGGTCGGCTATCGTCGTGTCCTCAGTCTCTCCGGAGCGGTGGCTGACGACAATCCCAAACCCGGCCTTTTTGGCGACATTCACGGTCTCAAGAGTCTCAGTAACCGTGCCCACCTGGTTCAGCTTGACCAGCACGGCGTTGCCGGCCTTCTCCTTGATGCCCTGTTTCAGGTACCTCGCTTGCGTCGCGAAAAGGTCATCCCCGACAAGCTGCACCCGGCTCCCGGCCCGCGCCGTCAGGTGCGACCAACCGGCCCAGTCTGAGTCAGCGAGGCCGTCCTCGATGGAGTAGACCGGGAAGTCGGCGCAGATGGCCTCGTACTCCTCGACCATGCGGGCCGTATTGAGCCGGCGCCCCTCCTGCGTGAGGAAGTAGTTGCCCGACTTCTCGCGGTAGAACTCGCTTGCGGCAGGGTCGAGGGCGATGAACACCTGCTCGCCGGGCTTGTACCCGGCGTCCTCGATGGCCTGCGTGACCAGTCCCAGCGCCTGCCGGTTGGTCAGGCCGTGCGGCGCGTACCCGCCCTCAAAGCCAACCTGAGTCGCCCGGCCCAGGTCGTGCAGCTGCCTGCCGAGCTGCTGGTAGATTTCCGACCCAGCTCGCAAGGCGTCCTTGTACGTCGGCAGGCCGATGGGGGCGACCATGAACTCCTGGAAATCAGTCGAGCCAGGGGCGTGGACGCCGCCGTTGAAGATGTTGAACATCGGGACGGGCAGCTCAAACGGCTGCTTCTCGCCCGATAGCTCTGCGATCCAGTCCCAGACGCGGGCCTTCTGGCTCCGGCACGCCGCCCGCATGCTGGCCATCGACACCGCCAGGATGGCGTTGGCGCCCAGCTTCGCCTTGTTCGGGGTGCCGTCGGCGTCGATCAGCGCCTTGTCGACCGCCTTCTGGTCGCGGGGGTCCAGGCCACGGACGGCCCGCTTCAGCGGCCCATTGACGTTGGCGATGGCCTTGAGCACTCCTTTGCCACCGTAACGGGTCCTGTCACCGTCACGCAGCTCGACGGCCTCCTTGGCGCCCGTGCTTGCGCCAGACGGCGCGAACGCGCTGTGGCGGGTGCCGTCTTCCAGGACGACCTCCGCGTAGACCGTGGGGTTGCCGCGAGAGTCCAGGACTTCGTGGGCGGCGACCGTGGTGATGTTGCTCATTGAGGCCTTTCGTCCGGGACTGGCCCGGTTCAGCGGGGTGGGACTGGCAGGACCCTGGCCGTCGCCGCCCTTGCGGCCGTCAGCGCACGGTCTACCGCGTCGGCAGGGGAGTCCGCCCGGACGATGTGGTCATCCAGGCGGCCCCGCCGGGACATCTCCCAGGTCTCGAGCCCGACCACAGTCTTGCCGTCGGCGATCGCGTGGCCGATTTCGGATAGGGTGCCAAATGCGCCGCCGACGGCGATCACGGCCTGCCCAGACTTCACCACGATACTATTCCGTGCGTAGCCGAGTCCCGTGGGCACAGGGATGTCCACCCACGGGTTGGCGTCTGCGGGGTCGTTCCCCGGCAGCAGCCCCACGGTCAGGCCCCCTGCTGATTTGGCGCCTTTGCACGCCGCCTCCATCACGCCCTCCAGGCCGCCGCACACGAGCACGGCGCCCCTCTGCCCGAGCAGCCGGCCCACTTGCTCAGCCAGCTCCTGTTCCCGGGCGGTGGCGTCCTTGCCCGTGCCGATGACGGCTATGAACGTGCGCTTCGCTGAATGTGTCGTGGCGTCCGTTGCCGGTGGGTGAGTCACGATTTGCCAGCGAGCACGGCCTGCTGCGCCCGGAGCAGGTCCTTGATGCCGAGCGTGGCAAGGTCCAGCAGCCGGCCCAGCCGTTCGCGGTCAAACGGCTTCGCCTCGGCCGTCCCCTGGACCTCGACGAACTCCAGTTTCTCGGTCATCACGGCGTTCAGGTCAGTTTCGGCCCGGAAGTCCTCTTCGTAGGCGAGGTCCAGGAGCTCCACTCCGTCCACCACCCCGACGCTTGTTGCGGCGACTGCGCCCGTCAGCGGAGACGCCTTCAGCTTCCCCGACTCGACCAGCTTGCGGAACGCCAGGCTGAGCGCGACATAGCCGCCGGTGACGGCCGCCGCCCGCGTGCCTGCATCGGCCCTGATGACGTCGCAGTCCACCGTGATGCTCATCTCGCCCATCGCCGCCGCATCGGTCACTGCGCGCAGGGAGCGTCCAATGAGGCGTTGGATCTCCTGGGTCCGCCCTCCCGCGCCTCGACCATCGCGGCCCTCACGTGGCGTGCGGTCGCCAGTTGATCTTGGGAGCATCGAATACTCGGCGGTCACCCACCCGCGGCCCTTGCCTTTGAGCCAGGGCGGCACGCTATTGGCGACGCTTGCGGCGCAGATCACGTGGGTGTTGCCCACCTCGATGAGCGCGGACCCTTCTGCGTGAGGCATGTAGCCGGGCGTAATGCGCAGGGGACGGGCCTGTGACGCCGTGCGCCCGTCATTCCTGGTGAGGGTCACCATGGATGCTCCAGCGGCGCGAGTGGACGGCCGCCGACAGTCGCAGCGGCGCCGTGTATGGTCGCCTGGCCCCGGCAGAGGGCACAGCCCGTTAGGCCGTGAACCACGTTCAACCTGATCTCGGGCGGAGTATAGCATCGAGGCGCGCCCTGAGATGCCCACGACCGGGGCGGCCCACGGCGGCGTCGACCAGGTCCACGCCCGGCAACC
Organism: uncultured Thermoflexus sp.; assembly: GCA_964456315.1. Classification (GTDB taxonomy): domain Bacteria; phylum Chloroflexota; class Dehalococcoidia; order Lucifugimonadales; family Lucifugimonadaceae; genus SHXW01. Next base: position 4,472 of record CAYWBD010000266.1, on the reverse strand, counting down.
GTCCGTTACCGGAGTACGAAGTCGAGCACTGCGACCATCCCGCCTGCGTCTTCGGAGACGACGCGCACCAGGAGCGCCTGGCTGTAGATGGCGTCCCGGGCATTGCCCGCCGCGCCGGGGAAGTAGACCTGGGACGTGAGGACCGGTCCGCCCGGCGCGCTGACCTTGAAATGGATGTGCAGCGTGCGGCCGGGGTATTCGCCGGGCACGACCGTCTCCAGCCGGTACCCGCCGGTCAAGTCTGCGAACTGTTGGCCGCGCATGCCGTAGCCGGAATTGTCGTAGTCGCCATTGGCGTCTGTCTGCCAGAAGTCCAGCCATGCGCCCGCCACCGGCTTGCATGACCTGTCGAAGACGCGACCTGTTAGCACGAGCCTGGTCCCAGCCTGGCCGTGTTCGAGCAGCGACGTCCGCAACGGGCTGCCCGCGGTGTAGTACGGCCCCTCGGTCGAGGCGGGCGTTGGGACGCCTGAGCAAGTGGACGCGGCGGTCTGCGCGGGTGTGGCTGGAGAGGCCGTAGATGGTACGGGAGAGCGCGTTGCAGCCGCGGACGCGGTCGGCTGGGCAGGGACAGCCGTCAGGTCCTGGGCAGACGCGGTGGCCAAGGACGCGGGAGCGGGCGTCAGCTCGGCGGGGGTGGCCTGGCCGTTGCCGCACGCCAACGCGAGAACGACAAGCGCGGCCGCACCGGCGGCGCCTCCGACGAAGCGACGCACCATGTTGTAGATATGCGAGGTCACGGGTTCACTCCATTGCGGGGCAACCGCCCGTCTGATCTGTGGGTCCTCCCTGGAGCAAGCACGACGGTGTCGCTGGGCCCGCCGGGGAGGCCGTATTAGGCGGCCGCGCTCCCGGTTCGACCCCGGGGCCACTCGAGAGGCTCGGGGCGCGCGATAGTCTGGGCAATTTGGCGCCGCGCCGGTAGCATGGGCGCTTTCACTTGGGGACTTGGCCTGCGCATGTGTGCGGGCCAGCCTGGCGGGAGCATTTCATGAAAATCGCAGTCATGGGCGCGGGCGCGGTTGGCGGGTACTACGGCGGCGTCCTCGCCAATCACGGTGAAGACGTCACCCTCATCTGCCGTGGCGAGCACCGTACGGCGATCGTGCGGCACGGGCTGAGTGTAAAGAGCCATTTCGGAGATTTTGTGGTCAAGGTCAAAGCGACGCCAGACCCTGCCGACGCCGGGCCGGTTGACCTTGTAATCCACTGCGTGAAACTCTACTCGAACCCTGAGGCGTTGCCCGCGCTAAAGCCCATGGTCGGTCCCAACACGACCGTACTCACGCTGCAAAACGGCGTAACAAGCGGCGAGGCCATCGCCGCGCTGTACGGGTGGGACCGGGTGCTCCAGGGCGCAACCTACCACGAGGCGGCGCTTGCCGGCCCGGGGGTCATCGAGCAGGCAGGTCCGACGGCCCGTATCGAGTTCGGGGAGCGTGACGGCAAGCGGACTGCCCGCGTCGGGGCGATTGAGAAGGCGCTGTCGAAGCCCGGTATTCAGGTGCAGGTCTCAGACAAGATCGCCGATGCCCTGTGGTCCAAGCTGGTGTCCGTTGGTTCAATAGGGACGGTGATGACAGCGAGCCGGGCCACGCTGGTCGAGGTGCTCGCCATGACAGAGGGTGAGAACACCATCCGAACGGTTATGCAAGAGATCGTGGCCGTGGGGAAGGCGCACGGGGTCAGTTTCAAGGCGGGGATCGTTGAAGAGAAGGTCGCCGGGGTCAAGCCGGATGCCGAGCACTTCATGTCGTCGCTGCAATACGACCTTGAGCACGGACGGCCGCTAGAGCTAAACGACCTGCTGGGCGCGGTCGTCCGAATGGGCCGCACAAAGGGCATCCCCGTGCCAGCAAGCGCGGCGCTGGTGATGACCCTGCAGAAGTTCAGCCGGGGCGCGCCAGTCGGATGACTGCCGCGGCGCCCAGAGGCCAGCGCCGTGGCCTCGGAAGCGCGGTTGACCGCCGCGCCAATGGGGTAGCGCCGTGGCCTCGGACGCTGCCTCGTCTCCTACTCCTCGACCATAATTTTCCCCGTCATGCCTGCCTCACGGTGGCCAGCAACGGCGCAAAAGAAGTTGTACACACCCGACGCTCTCGACTCGAATGTGTTCGACGCCTCTCCCCCGGGCATCGCGTGCGCCGCGCCAAGCTGCTCCAACCCCTCAACCGAAAAATCGTGCTCGAGGGCGCCCCTGTTCTGAAGCCTGACCGTGAGCGGCTCTCCTCGCCTGGCGTGAATGACGGCAGGGTCGAACCCGAACTCGGTGGCTATGACGAGCGTGACGGGCGCGTTAGGGTCAACCTGGCCCGCAGGGTGCCCCGCCTGCGGGCGGTGGTCGGCCGGCCCGCCTGCAACCTCCACTCCGGGGGTCACCGTCGGCAGGGCGCCGACTGGCTGCGTTGGCGCGTCCGAGTCCGACGCGCCGCAGGCGGCCGCCAGTGACATCACCCCGATGGTCAGTGGAACAATTGCCAGCCGCAGGGCCCGTATGCGCAGCCGAGTGATCCGAACCCATCTCATCACGGTCAGGTCCCTCCACACAGACTTCCGCACCGCGCGGTCGCAAACGCCGGTCCGGCCCGTGCGTGCTCATCAGTCCACTCTAGCCGACGTCCGTCCCGCCCGAAGGACCCGCGGGCGAGCCCACGGTGCTCTCCTGGTGTAGGGTATTCGGCGCACCCGGGCCCGGCTGTCGCGTAGCCGTGCCGTGGCGACAAGGGGTTAGTTCTTGGTGCCAGACATGCACATTTCAGACGAAACGCTCGCACGGCTCGGCGCGCTCCCGACGCAGACGCTGATCGACGCGCTCTGGGTGAAGAGCTGGCCGCAGTCGATGGTCCACGGCGCGCGGTCGCTGTTCCCCGGCAAAAAGATGGCCGGGCGCGCGGTCACGCTACGCTTCGTGCCGCACCGGCCCGACATCGCCGCGGACAAGCCGAAGGCCGAGCGCTCCGCCGAGTACGTCGCGTTTGAGATGTGCGGGCCCAACGAAGTCCTGGTGGCCTCCTCGGTCGGGCCGTGGGAGTCTGTTGGCGGCGACATCAAGTTCTTTCGCCTCCACCAGCGTAGGGCCGGTGGATTGGTCACAGACGGCTCAGTCCGTGACAGCGCAACCCTGCGGGAGTATGGCTTTCCGGTCTTCTGCCACTCGACCACCGCCAAGCAGGGCCCCGCCGTTATGCAGCCCTGGGGGGTGAATGAGGTCATCAACTGCGGCGGCGTCGCTGTCCGGCCGGGCGACGCCGTCGTGGGCGACGATGACGGCGTCGTCGTGGTACCAGCCGCCATGGCTGATGAGGTGCTCAGAGTCGCCGCGGAGCGTGAGGCAGTCGAGCAGGTGGTCAAGAAGGAACTGGCGCGCAACCCCGGCTCGCCAGGCCGGTACTACCCGTTCAACGATGCGACGACCCGGCTCTTCGACGAGTACAAGAAGCGCGGCGAGGCGTAGCTGCATCCACATCGCCTAGCGTTCGCCTGACCATTCACTGTCTGGTTGCTTCAAGGAGCCACTCATGCGTCAGACCCGAGTTCAGCCTGGCAGGGTCCGGCCACATGGCCCGATATGGCCTGCTCTTGCCGGCGCATTCCTTGGGCTCTTGCTGCTGGCCCTGACGGCGCCGCTTGCAGCCATTGCACAGTCGGCAGCGGACGAGGCATGCACATGGACCGCAGTCATAGAGCAGGGCGGCGTCACTCTCCTCGAGTTGCCGAGGCAGGCAGGCGAGCGGTTCACTCTGGACCCCGAAAAGACCGTCCGGCTCCGGCTGCGTGACGCCCCGGGTAGCGGCGCGCTCAAAGTGGCCGTCGAGTTGCCGTTCGGGGCGTCGATGGCCGGGAACTACACCTATGCGGCGGCGCGCATCGGAGGCGAGCATGTCTTGGAGGTCCTGCCCTCTGAATACGGCGCGGGTGGGCTGACCACCAAGGGCGTGTACCCGGTGTCCGCAGAGGTGATTCCTTCCGGCGGGGTGCCATGTGCGGTCGGGTTTGAGACCCGGATAGGAGAGGGGCTGATCCCCGGCCCCGTCGCCGCGGCTACGGCGGGGTTGACCGCAGCGGGCGCCGCGCTCACGCTCGGCGCAGGGGTCTGGGCAGTTGCTGGCTCGGCCGGGATCAATCAGGCTGCGTCCACGGCTGCGAGCGCAACGTCGAACGCCGGCGCAGCGGCAGGCGGCGCGCCAGTGACCGCTCCTGGCGGCGCCGAGAGCAGCGGCATCCGGGACATGTTTGCCGGGGACCCCAGCATGTCGGTCGAGGTCGAGTTGGCGGAGCGCCGCAAGCGCGGGTGGCGCAGGTGGGTGCCGGTCCCGAACATCAAGCGGACGCTGGTAGGCTCGGCCATCGGCACGGTCACCGGCGTAGTTGGCGCGGTGTTCTTGCAGCAGGGCGGCATCGAGCCCCTCACGACGCCGTCCTTGGTCCGGGACGGGTTCATCGGCGCGGCGGGCTCGGTTAGCACGACCGTC